>NZ_CAXQGS010000124.1:0-58932 GCF_964223445.1 Cytobacillus sp. | reverse complement strand
GTGTGCTCTTCCGATCTGGGGTCGGCTCTCTGGTCTGCATCATTGTCGGTGCCGTTCTGACGTCTCTTAAACAGGGGGATGCAAAGGAACAGGGAAAAAGTCTCAAGAAAGGCCTGCTTGTACTGCTTTTATCTACGGCAGGATTTGTAGGGTATGTCGTATTAATCCGCTGGTTTGAAATTGACGGCTGGTCTGCGATTCTGCCGCAAGCGATTGGGATGGTAACAGGAGCCTTCCTCATTACTTTGCGCCACAAGCCATATAACAAATTTGCTGTCCGGAATATCATTACGGGGCTTATTTGGAGTACGGGGAATCTGGGATTGCTGCTTTCACTTCCAAAGATCGGAGTGGCCACCAGTTTTTCACTCTCTCAGACCGGAATTGTGATATCGACCATTGGCGGTCTTTTCTTTTTAAATGAACGCAAAAGCAAAAAGCAGGTGTTTATGGTTCTCCTTGGCTGTTTGTTTATTATCGCAGGGGGAGTTTTGCTGGGATTTACGAAAAAATAAAAATAAGGGAGCGGATTTTATGTATCCAAGTCTTGAAGGAAAAGTTGTCGTTATTACCGGCGGAGCGACCGGGCTCGGGAAGGCGATGGCTGAGCGATTCGGTGCTGAAAAAGCGAAGGTAGTCATCAATTATTTCAATGAGGATCAGGAACTGCAGGGGATTATTGAAACAATTGAAAGAGCAGGCGGAAGTGCCTCAGCCATCAAGGGGGATGTTACAAAGGAAGAGGATATTAAAAGAATGATCGCCCATGCTATTAAAACGTTCGGGTCTCTCGACGTCATGATCAATAACGCGGGAATCGAAAATGAAGTCCCATCTGAAGAACTCACCCTGGAGGATTGGAACAAGGTCATTTCGACGAATTTGACGGGACAATTTTTAGGCTGCCGGGAAGCCATTGATTATATGCTGGAAAACAAAATAAAAGGCTCGATCATTAATATGTCATCTGTTCATCAGGAAATTCCGTGGCCGCATTTTGTTCACTATGCAGCAAGCAAAGGCGGGGTCAAATTGATGACCGAGACTCTTGCTCTTGAATTTGCCCCGCACGGGATCCGCGTGAACTGCATTGCCCCAGGTGCTATTGATACACCGATTAATGCTGAAAAGTTCTCAGATCCTGAATTGAAAAAAGGTGTCCTTGAGCTCATTCCTATGGGCTACATCGGCAAGCCCGAAGAAATCGCAGCTTGTGCAGTGTGGCTGGCTTCCACAGAAGCGAGCTATGTCACCGGACTGACATTATACGCTGACGGGGGCATGACACAATATCCCGGATTCCAGGCGGGAAAAGGATGATGGAAAAGGCCCTTCTCGATTATGAGAGGGGCTTTGAAGTTTTAATTCAAATCAAAAAACACTGTATTACCGACCGGGGAATCATATTCCATTTTGGCATCGTCGCCGGTTTTTACTAAACCGGCTATATACCCTTCCTTCTCGTTTACTTATACATTTCAATAAAAAAATCCGGCACTTAATATGGGCCGGACCTGAAGGGGTAAAGAAAAAGGGCTGTATGATGTTTCGGTACAATTATATTGTAATCCGTAAATATTAACAAACTATGAACAGGATGCAGACAAATTATTAAATATGCAATGTCGCATTTCAGTTGGTCTCACAGGCGGTGCAGTTTGCTTAAAGCAATACCAGAGATTACTTATAGTGATAAAAAGATATACAGCCCAGAATTCTGCCTTTTCCCGGCTAAGCTAAAAAGGCAGGCGAATATTCCCTGCCTCTCAGTCATTTATTTTCTTTTTTGAGCTTTCATTTTGTTCGCTTCCAGTTCTGCAGCATACTCTTCGTATGTTTTACCCTGCTTCTGGCTTTCGGATTGAATTTTCTTGAACTTGTTATCATTTAGATTCGGCACGTCTACACCTCCCTTTGGACATGAGTATTTTTTTACAAAGGGAAGAACTTTATTCGAACAAATCAATGAGGGACTTTTTCCGAAAAAAGGTTTAATTTCCATTTACTGGGGTATCGTAACACCGGCAGTATTTTTGTTTTGGAAGAATATCCAGTACATAACATTGCAGGTAAATTCGGGTATAGATTTCTGAAGCAGAGGTAAAATATGGTCATAAAAATTAAGGAGGTTCGATCTTGGAAGAGAACAAAGATCTGAATTCTGCAAATGAGCAAGATGTGAAGCGGGAGACACTGACGACTCGGCAGGGGCATCCTGTTGCTGATAACCAAAACATCCGCACGATTGGCAACCGGGGACCAGCGACCTTGGAGAATTACCATTTCATTGAAAAGATCTCCCATTTTGACAGGGAAGAAGTACCGGAGCGTGTGGTGCACGCAAGAGGAGCCGGGGCATTCGGTTACTTTGAGACTTACGGAAAAGTTGGGGATGAGCCGGCCGAAAAGTATACCCGCGCAAAGGTTTTTTCCGGTGCAGGAAAGAGGACTCCCCTAATGGTTCGTTTTTCTACCGTTGCAGGGGCAAAAGACTCACCGGAAACTGCTCGTGATCCGCGCGGCTTTGCAGTAAAAATGTACACCGAGGATGGAAACTGGGATTTAGTCGGTAATAACCTGAAAATCTTCTTTATCCGGGATGCGATGAAATTCCCTGATATGATTCATGCCTTCAAGCCTGATCCGGTTTCAAACGTGTCAAATCCCGAGCGGATGTTTGATTTTGTCTCCAGGACACCTGAGGCCACACACATGATAACATTCCTGTTTTCACCATGGGGAATACCCGCTACATACCGTCACATGCAGGGATCCGGTGTCAACACGTATAAATGGGTGAATGAAACAGGAGAAGCGGTACTGGTGAAATACCACTGGGAGCCGAAGCAGGGAATTCGCAATCTGACACAGGAAGAGGCAAGCATTATTCAGGCGAAAAATGTCGGACATGCCACACAGGATTTATTTGAGTCGATTAAACGGGGAGATTATCCTGAATGGGAGCTATTTGTACAGATTATGGAGGATGATTACCATCCTGAACTTGATTTTGATCCCCTTGATGATACTAAGCTTTGGCCGGAGGATAAGTTTCCTTGGCTTCCTGTTGGCCGTATGGTTCTTGATCGCAATCCAGAAGATTACCATGCAGAGATTGAACAGGCTGCCTTCGGTACAGGGGTACTTGTTGACGGAATGGATTTTTCCGATGATAAAATGCTGCAGGGCCGGACTTTCTCATATTCGGATACCCAGCGCTATCGCGTAGGGGCGAACTATCTGAAATTGCCTGTGAACGCGCCGAAAGCACCAGTCCGCACAAACCAGCAGCGCGGGCAAATGGATACTCGTGACCCAAAAGAGTCTGGAGAAAATCCGCATATTAACTACGAGCCATCAATGAAGGGCGGCTTCAAGGAAGCACCTGAAGAAGGGCGCACACCGCATCAGCCAACTTATAATGCGGCAGCCATGAGCGCACCTATCGATCGTCCAAACAATTATGGCCAGGCCGGCCATACCTACCGGAGTTTTGAAGACTGGGAGCGCGATGAACTGATCAAAAACCTTTCTGAAGCACTGGCGGTATGTGACAAACGGATTCAGGATGCCATGTTTGAGCATTTTACACAAGCTGATGAAGAATATGGCCGCCGCGTGAAGGAAGGAACCGAGAAAGTCATGAAAGAATTGCTGGCAATGAACGGTGAAGAGCAAGTTCCTGGCCGTGACGCCGGAAGGTCTAAATATGGCCAGGGTTCGATCGCTGAGAACCAGGCAGCAAAAGAAGCCGTTGAGAAAAGCCGTGAAACGGATCCATATTAATTATTAACAAGGGCTGTCCAGAAAGTTAGTGATCCTGACTGCTGGACAGTTTTTTTTGTCTTCGCTCTATCATTTTTCTAATGCAGGCAGGTAGGACTTTTTCCCGGCAGTGTAGAATAATCTCCTAAACTATATAGCCAGAGGTGCCAAATGAAACCAATTATAGGGGTTACATCAAATTTAGATGAAAATCAGCTTTCTGTTTCAATGGATAATATCTATTCATTATTAAACGCTGGGGCCGTTCCGATTGTTGTGCCTAATCTGCTGGAAGATGACAAAATTGAAAAATTAGCTGAAGAGCTGGATGGGCTTCTTCTTACGGGTGGAGGGGACATCGATCCCACCCTATTTGGTGAAGAACCTCATAAAAATCTGGGAAGCATCTGTCCGGAAAGAGACACGTTTGAAATCAGCATTATTCAAAAAATGCTGGCTCTTGATAAACCAATTTTAGCCATATGCAGAGGGTGCCAAATCCTCAATATTGCTGCTGGAGGCGATATGTATCAGGATATCTATTCCCAGATGAGCGTCCCTCTTTTGCAGCATGGCCAAAAAGCACCCCGGTGGCATGGGTCCCACTTTGTGAATGTAAAAAGAAATTCTCTTCTGCACAGAGCCACTGGAGCGGAAAATTTTAAAGTAAACAGCTATCATCATCAGGCTGTCCGCAAGATGCCTGAAAACTTTGACGTATGTGCTGAAGCAAATGATGGAGTCATTGAGGCTTTTGAGAGTAGGAAGCATAGCTTTGTATTAGGGGTACAGTGGCACCCTGAATGCATGACACAAAAGAATGATGCCCCATCCATTGCTGTTTTTGAAGCATTTACAAAGGCTTGCAAACAATAAAATTAGATGGTAAAATCCCATCGCATTCTTTAAATTGCGGCGGTCTTTTCATAGCCCTTTCTCCAAATAAGTCTCTGCACCGGCGATAAACTCCCGGACGGCATACGATAAGTACTTATCCTTTTTCCAGATCATCCCGAGCTCCAAATTTACAGCAGATTCAGAGATTGGCAGAATCACCAGGTCTTTGCAGTTTATATTTTGACAGATTTTGCTTGGGAGCATAGTGATCCCAAGTTTTCCTTCAACCATTCCAAGGAGGAAGTCCTTTTGTGAGCTTTCACAGACGATCTTGGGCTGAAAGCCGTTTTTCGAGCACTCTTCAATAATCAGGTCGTAAAGTGTGAAATCTTTCCGATAGAGGATAAAGGGCTCATTACCCAATTGTGAAAAGTGCACCACACTTTTTGAAGCAAGAGGATGTTCACGGTGGACAATGAGCATTAAGGGGTCCTTTAAAACATTAATAATTTCAAAGCTGCTGCCTTGTGCAGGAACTGTGCAAATAAGGCCAATATCCAATGTGCCATCGTCTACTCCCTTTTTTATCTTTTTCGTGCCAACCTCTGTCAATTTAATTTCGATCAATGGAAACTTCTCTTTATATTGGCTGATGAGCTTCGAAAAAAAAGCTGCTCCTACAATAGGAGGGATGCCAATTTTGATTTCGCCGCTCTTTAGCTCTGTCACATCTGTTAACTCCAAAGTCAGGTTTTTAAATGCGTCCAGGACTTTATTTGCATTGATCAGCACCGCTTTTCCCGCATCTGTTAATTCCAGCTGTTTTGAGGACCGGTAAAAAAGCGGCACTCCCAGTTCGCCTTCGAGGTTTTTTATGGCTTTGCTGATGGAAGGCTGGGTGACATGCAGAGTCTGGGACGCTTTTGTGAAGCTTAAGTGCTGGGCTACTTCAGCAAAATATTCTAAATGCCTTATATCCAAAGATCTCACTCCTGTCATATAACCAAAAGGCATAATGATTATAGATTATATGTATTTCATTTATAGATACCACTCATTATATAATATTCTACAACAGTATAATACTGAAAATTAACAATATTCAATAAGGGGAGATGGTTAGGATGGATTTGCAGAAAGAATCTTTATTGCTTCATGAGAAGTTTCAAGGGAAGTTAACAGTCGATGTGAAAATGCCGCTGAACAGCATGAAAGATTTAAGCTTAGCCTATTCCCCCGGAGTAGCAGAGCCCTGCCGGAAAATTCATGACCAGCCTGAAAAAGTCTATGATTATACGATAAAAGGTAATTTAATCGCCGTTGTTTCTGATGGGACATCGGTGCTCGGTCTTGGCGATATTGGTCCTGAAGCCTCCATGCCCGTCATGGAGGGGAAGGCAGCCCTGTTTAAAGCTTTTGCAGGGATTGATGCAGTTCCGATTTGCCTTGATACGAAGGATCCCGAAGAAATTATTAAAACAGTCAGGCTGCTGCAGCCTTCGTTTGGCGGCATCAACCTGGAAGATATCGCAGCACCGAATTGCTTCTACATTGAAGAACGACTGAAGCAGGAAATGAACATCCCCGTCTTTCATGATGATCAGCATGGAACAGCAATCGTAACGGCTGCCGGTTTAATAAACGCTCTAAAGCTTGTGGATAAAAAAATGAATGATATAAAAGTCGTTATTAACGGCGCTGGTGCCGCAGGAATCGCGATTATTAAGCTGCTCCTTAATATGGGTGTAAAAGATATCATCATGTGTGATACAAAAGGAGCGATTTACGAAGGAAGGCAGGAGCGGATGAACCCTGTCAAAGAGTCTGTGGCGAAGATCACCAATTCAGCCAAACGCCAGGGTCCGCTTGAAGATGTTATCATCGGCGCTGATGTATTTATAGGGGTATCATCTGCAGGAGCCTTAACAAAGGAAATGGTCCAGACAATGAGTCAGGATTCCATTATTTTTGCCATGGCCAATCCGGTTCCTGAAATCATGCCGGAAGAGGCGAAAGCGGCAGGTGCCAAGGTGGTTGGAACAGGCCGTTCCGATTTGCCGAATCAGGTGAATAATGTCCTCGCATTCCCGGGGATTTTCAGAGGAGCTTTGGACGTAAGGGCTACTGAAATTAATGAAGAAATGAAGATGGCAGCTGTCAAGGCCATCGCCGGATTAATCGATGCTACAGACTTATCACCGGATTATGTAATTCCAGGACCGCTTGACAGCAGAGTTGTCCCGGCTGTAAGAGATGCAGTAGTAAAAGCCGCCCAGGAAACCGGTGCTGCCCGGATCGAAATCATAAAGAGCGAGACCATAAGCCAATAGAATAAAATTTTGCATGCGGAGGCATGTTCAAGCAAAGTTAATCATAGTATCCAAAATATAAAGCTGCTGGTTTTGCCATGGGGATTGATTTTATCACTTTCGTCACTCTGAATTCATTAAAAAAGGAGATTGATACCGATGAAAGTATACGAAGTAATTGAGGCGCTGGAAATGTTCCGTGGTGAAATCATTGAAGACTATTACATTATTTATGAGCAAACAGAAAAGAAGGTCTTTGAAAATCGAAATAATCATCTGTTTCAGCAGGAAAGGTTTTTAGAAGAGTCAGTTAATGTCTTTCAAGGCAACCCGCATTCTACCCTGAAAAAAGTAAAAGCCTATCCTGTTTGTCATCTTGCATATGGAGATATCCGCGAAACGATCAGAAAAGACTTTCCTTACCTATTTAAGAACTTGAACCGATCTCTTGCATAATAACAGGCAGCCTCTATTTTTAATGGAGGCTGCCTTTTTTTAGGACCTCATAATGGAAAAGTATCCTATCTATCTGTATGATGGTATAACGGTAAAAAGAAAACTTCGGCATCGCCGTTTTTCAGTAAAATAATTAGGGAATAATCCAGATGTGAACTTATTAGAGGGGTGGAGCAATGATCCAATTTGACAATGTGTCAAAACAGTATGGGGATGGAACAAAGGCTGTTAATTCAATTAACTTACATATAAATGAAGGCGAGTTCTTCGTTATTATTGGTCCGAGCGGCTCTGGAAAAACTACGGTTCTGAAAATGATTAATAGACTGATTCCTTTGACTTCAGGAACGATATCTATTAAAGGCAAACGGATAAGTGACTATGATATTCATGAGCTTCGCTGGGATATTGGTTATGTCCTCCAGCAGATTGCCCTTTTTCCTCACATGACAATTGGGGAAAATATCGCGATCGTACCGGAGCTAAAGAACTGGGAACAGGGGAAAATCAAAGAACGGATTGATGAGTTATTGGAAATGGTCGGTTTGGAGCCTGACATCTACCGCAGCCGAAAGCCGCATGAACTCTCAGGGGGACAGCAGCAAAGAGTGGGTGTAACAAGAGCGCTGGCAGCCAATCCGCCCATCATCCTGATGGACGAGCCTTTTAGTGCGCTGGATCCTATAAGCAGGGAAAAGCTTCAGGATGACCTAATCCATCTTCAGAAAAAAATAAAGAAAACAATCGTCTTTGTCACACATGATATGAAGGAAGCTTTAAAGCTCGGTGACCGCATTTGCGTCATGAAGTGCGGGGAAATCATCCAAATTGGCACCCCAGAGGAGCTGCTGGCTAACCCGGAGAACGAATTTGTCCGGCAGTTTGTCGGGGAAGACCAGGGACCGTACATAGAGGGATTCAGCCTTCATGATATTCTCCTGCCGAATTCAGAAACCGAACAGAACGGGGCAATCATTTCCGTCTCGGCTTCACTGGAAGAAACGCTTAGCTTATTGGCTTCTCATGATGAGCTTGCTGTAGAAGAAGGCGGAAGTATCATTGGAATGGTTAACAGGCAGGCTGTTATTCGTAAGCTGGCTGGCATCAAACAGAAAGAGGTGAGGTCATGAACACCTTCAGCTCTGTTTTTAATGAAAGGAAAGGTCAATTATTAAGTGTACTTATTGAGCATATACAGATTTCGCTTATTGCATTGTTTTTTTCAGTACTGATTGCGATTCCGCTTGGGATTTATTTGACAAAAAAACAAAAAATCGCAGAAGGGATCATTGGAGTGACGGCCGTATTGCAGACTGTTCCGTCATTAGCTTTGCTTGGACTTTTGATTCCTTTATTCGGCATTGGGAAAGTTCCGGCTATTATCGCATTAGTCGTGTATGCTCTTTTGCCCATTCTAAGAAATACATATACAGGCATTAAGGAAGTGGATGATTCCATAATCGAAGCGGCTCGGGCTATGGGAATGAACAGGCGAAAAAGGCTCACGAAAGTAGAGCTGCCTCTCGCCATGCCAGTTATTATGGCCGGTATCCGCACAGCTATGGTGTTAATCGTTGGAACGGCTACTCTTGCTGCATTAATTGGAGCAGGAGGCTTGGGAGACCTGATTCTGCTTGGAATAGACCGGAACAACACGGCCTTGATCGTTCTGGGGGCCATACCTGCAGCCATATTGGCGATCTTTTTTGATATGCTGCTGCGCCGCTTCGAGGATATGTCATTTAAAAGATCCCTCACTGCGCTGGGGGTATTCATCGGGGCGATGATATTGGTTATGGCGATTCCTTTACTGACAAATAAATCGGATGAAAATCTTGTTATTGGAGGAAAGCTTGGTTCAGAACCGGAGATCCTAATCAATATGTACAAATTGCTGATTGAAAATGAAACGGATCTTAATGTGGAATTACAGCCTGGATTAGGGAAAACATCGTTTGTCTTCAATGCGCTGAAGTCAGGTAGTATTGATGTGTATCCTGAGTTTACCGGTACAGCTATTGCGGAGTTTTTAAAAGAGACAGCGGTAAGCACAGACAGTGGAGAGGTTTATGAGCAAGCGAGAAAAGGGATGAAGGAACAATTCAATATGAAGCTGTTAGAACCGATGGCTTACAACAATACGTATGCTTTGGCAGTGCCAGAACAATTGGCTGAGGAATATAGCCTGCAAACCATTTCAGATCTAAAATCAGTCGAGCAAAACATAAAAGCAGGCTTCACCCTTGAATTCTCTGACCGGGAAGATGGCTATCGAGGAATTCAAAATCTTTATGGCGTGGATTTTCCAACTGTTTTAACCATGGAGCCAAAGCTGCGCTATGGAGCAATTGAAAATGGTGAAATCAACTTAGTGGACGCATATTCTACTGATAGTGAAATCGCAAGGTACAATCTCACTGTCCTGGAGGATGACAAGAATCTGTTTCCTCCGTATCAGGGGGCCCCATTGCTAAGAGCTGAAACAGCCGAAGAACACCCCGAATTGGTCAAAGTCTTAAACAAACTGAGCGGTAAAATCAGTGACGATGAAATGCGTGAAATGAATTATAAAGTCAATGTTGAAGGAACAAGTACTGAAGAAACAGCCCGGGACTATTTGCAGAAGGAAGGATTGCTGAAGTAAAGATTAACAAAAATATCAGAACAGCGCCTGAACGAATTCGTACAGGCGCTGTTCTGATTTACATATGAATCTAAATGGATTGGACTGAATCACCCGAAATGAGTGTTACATAGATACGCTCATTTTCCACTGGTTCACCAGTAATCAGCTTCAGGAGATGTTCAGCAGACACAGCTCCCCATTTTCGCTCTGAATAATCGATAGTTGCCAATCTGGGCTGGGTGTAGTGAGAAAGCTCAATATTATCGAAACCGATGATGTGAATATGCTTCCCAATCTGATACTGTGTTTTTGCCAAATAATTGTACATACCGATGGCCATTTCATCATTCAGGCAGAAAACCGCAGCGGGATCTGTAAATTCTTTTACGATTTGCGCAGCTGCCTTCTCGCCTGCATGTTTATTAAAATCACCCGGGAGTTCGTGGTAATCGATATACTGATATCTTTTGACTGCCTGCCGGACTGCTTCAATCCGCTGAGCTGCATCATACGAGCCATCCGGCCCATTTACAGCATAAATTTTGCGATGCCCTTTTTCAATCAGAAAATCAATAGCAAGTGTTGCCCCGGAAGTATTATGCAATAAAACCTGGTTAATATTAGGATGGTTTAATTCTCTATCCATCACTACTATCTTATGTCCTGCGTCTGCGTGCTTCAGCAGTTCCTCACTCGAGAAGGAGAAATCCAAAACGATGGCCCCGTCAATCATGCGTTCTGGTATAAAGCGGTGTGACTCTTTACCTCCGCAAACAATCATCTCGTATCCTTTACTGTTAAGGGCGTCCTGAATGCCCTGCAGGAGCTGTCCATAAAAAGCACCGCCAAAATTAGTTAAGAAGACGCCAATTATTTTCGTTTCTCTTTTCTTTAGTGATCGTGCTGCAGCATTCGGCACGTAGTTTAGCTCCTTGGCAATGGCCAGGATTTTTGCTGCAGTCTCCTCTGTAACCTTGGGGTTTCCGTTCAGAGCATAGGAAACAGTTGATATGGAGACACCCGCTTTTTTTGCTATGTCTTTAATACTTGTCACGATTCTCTCTCCAGTCTCCGCAGTAGGCTCTCCTTTTATTATACATTGTGAGCGCTTCCAGCTATAGTCAATTTTTCATTTTATAAACAACTGCTTCATAAGGGCGCAGCTTCTGATCGCCGGGAGGGGAAAGATAATTATGGATAAGCAGATTGCCACTCATGCTGCTGAGGAGGAGAGACCTCACTTCTTTTTCTGTAAAATTGCAGATTATCAACCATTTTTCACCCTTATATCTTCTTTCATACGCATAGATTCCCGGCTCACTTTCCAGCAGCCGATAGTCGCCATATAAGATAATGTCATTTGATTTTCTCAATTCTATCAGTTTTTTATAGAAGCGGAAAATCGATTGACGCGCATCTAAATCGCAAGCTGCATTAATTGAAATATAATTTGGATTCACATCAATCCAAGGAACACCGTATGTAAAGCCGGCATTCTTGTCTGCATTCCACTGCATTGGTGTTCTGGCATTATCCCGGCCTTTCACATAGATGGAATTCATTATAGAATCATGAGGATAGCCCGCTGAAATTCGCTCATTATACATATTGAGTGTTTCAATATCGCTGTAAGAGTCCAAATCCGGGAATTTGATATTTGTCATCCCGATTTCTTCCCCCTGGTAAATGTAAGGAGTGCCTTTCATGAGATGTAAAAGGGCGGCAAGCATGGTGGCACTTTCATAGCGGAAGTCAACATCATTGCCCCACCTGGAAACAATGCGCGGCTGATCATGATTGCTCCAGAACAGGCTATTCCATCCTTTATCTGAAAGACCGGTCTGCCAGTTTGATAAAACACGTTTCAGATCTCCTAATTCGAGCGGTTTCAAATCCCATTTCTGCTTTCCAGGCAGCTCATCCAATGCAATATGTTCGAAGGAAAAAACCATATCCAGTTCTTTTCGCGAAGGATCAGTATATAACATTGCCTGATTGAGATCTGCCCCGCCGGTTTCCCCGACAGTAACAACGTCCGTTCCCTCTAGTACTTCCCGATGCATTTCCTGCAGATACTCGTGGAGGAGGGGACCATTTGCAATTACATGTTGATCCAGATCCTTTGCAATCAGATCAATGACATCAAATCGGAATCCTTTAATGCCTTTCTTAATCCAGAAACGCATCACATCATAAATGGCCTGACGGACAGGGGGATGATGCCAATTCAAATCAGGCTGTTTTTTACTGAACATGTGCAGGTAATATTGTGCTGTCGCAGGATCATATTCCCACGCGCTTCCGCTGAAGATCGACTGCAGGCCGCTAGGCGGGCCATCTTCAAGAGCCTCTTTCCAAACATAAAAATCCCTGAAAGAATTTTCTTTACTGCTTTTGGATTCAATAAACCAGGGGTGTTCATCCGAGGTATGGTTGGCGACAATATCCATCATGATGCCTATTCCGAGGCTGGCAGCCTCGGAAATAAGCCGATCCATATCATCCATAGAACCATATTCAGTGTTTATGCTGTAATAATCGCTGATGTCATACCCATTATCATCGTTTGGTGAAGCATAGACAGGACAGAGCCAGATCAGATCCGCTCCTAATTCCGCAATATAATCGAGCCTCGTAATAAGCCCTTTTAAATCACCAATGCCATCTCCATCAGAATCTTTGAAACTGCGAGGGTACACCTGATAAATTACACTCTTATGCCACCATTTCATTTCCATATTCAGCCCTCCAGGATAAAAAGGAAGCGGCCTAAGTGGCCGCTGCTCCTTTATTACAAGTAAATTTCGATCGAATTATTGTTTTCTTTCAAATGCTTTTTAAGTTCAGGACTGCTGATTCGATACCCGCCTGTGCGGTAAAGGTTGGATATTTGTTCTGCATCCGCCTTGCTGCCGTTAATCATGACTCCGGCTTTTCCATGATTGCCGAGATGATAGATAAAAGTCACTTCTTTTCCATCTATCCTGAATTGGAAAGCCATACCGTCGTTTTCTTCAGGCAGGACCGGATCAATAATTAAATTCTGTCCATCACGCCTGATTCCCAGGGCATTTGAAATCAGCTGATTCATATAAATTCCCGGACCGCTGGAGTAGATTCTCCAGCCGCCTTTTACAGGGGCGGAGCCATCGCGCAGCTTATCAAAATCTTCGGCTGCTTCATAGCGGGTATTGAATTTTCCGTCCGAGCTGCTGAAGTAAGAATTGCTTTGACGGAGCTCTGCATTCGGCACCACTTTTTGTATGCCAATCGGATTTATTTTCTGCAGGCCAGTCCAAACCTCGTCTGATTTCCCGAGCTTGGCCATCGCCTCAACAAATCGAATATGGGCATGAACATATTGGAGGCCAATTTCGCGTCCGAAATTAGCTGCCTGCTCGGCACGTTTGAAGTTTGCGCTGACTCCTCCTCTATAGGAAGCAGGGCGGTCCATTAAGCGGACTCCATCTGGGTGATACAGTTTTTGTCTGATAATCTTATAGTGTTCTTCTGCCTGTTCAGGAGTCAGAAGCTCGCCAATCATGCTTCTTGTCATCGGGAGAAGGCGGTATTGTATGCCTGTCTTCGTATCGGAAGGGTGTAACATTAATTCAGGTTTTTCAGGATTTTCCATGTACACAAAACCAGGAATCGTGTCTGAAGAAAGCATGTAAGTGTTGAAATCTTTTTTAATACCCTCAGCCATTTCATTAAGTTCAAGTGACAGCTTTTTATCGCTGTGCTTTAATAATGAGGAGAATTGGCCGATTACCTGGTATGTCAGTGCCACTGTCCAGCTGCTTGCCATATACTGCTTTAATTGCGCGTTTGCCGGCTGAAGTGTATCATCCCAGTCCCCGTCTCCATATGAAGATAAATACGTGTCGTGTAAAAAATGATCCTTCATGTACTGAATCTGTTTTTTAACATGATCCAAAAGAGAGGCTTTCTCTTTCGTAAATTCAAAGCTGCCTTTTTCTGTGAAAGGGAGTGATTCGTTTAATATAGAAAAATCATTCGTTGCCTTCAGATATTCAGCAATCACCTTTAATGGCCAGACAATGATATCCCCATGGCTTTCTTCCTGCTGGAATCTGAAATAGTCATCAAACATAAACCATTGCGGCCAGTTTCCATCATCTGCGTATTGGTGTGAATAGACAGTCAGGATAATATTTTTTACAGAATCATATTTTTGTGTTGCTATAAAATATTCAGTTGGCCCCTGGCAGACATCGCGTGTTCCCCAGGCTGCCCCGCCGTACTGCTCAAGTCCATGCGGTGCAGAGTAGTGGACGAGCATGTTGTGGGTATACCACCATGCAAGAGCATTAATTTTATTTAATTCTTCTGTCGCTGCTCCATTTTTGGCAAGGCGGAAGCCGTTCATTGTTGAAGCTAGAAATCCGTGATACTTTTTCTTTTCAGTTTCAAGATTGGTTTGCTTGATGGCAAGTTCCTTTCCATCAAGCAAACCTTGAATTGCCATACTCCATTCGCTAGTTGTATCCATTTCTAAAACTGCAAGTGAAGCAGCATCATCTTCCAGGTTTTCTCCGAAGAAACTGGAGTCCTTCAATTTAAAATCAGCACCGTTTATCTGCATGCGGTACGTAAGGTCAGGAAAAACCCTTGAACTGTCTGAGTTTTCGCCTGCCTTGAAGATAAGCTCATTTCCTTCATGCTCTATTTTGAATGGCTGAGCGTACTCATTATTATTCATAGATACTTGGTTAGTAACGAGATAGCGGTAAGCTTTTCCTTTATCCGAGCGGACCTGAAGCTCCAACTGGGAAGCATCCGCACAGGTATAAGAAGTTATAACAAGCAAGTCATCTGCTGTTTTATAGTACCATCTGCCATAATTAAATCCCATTTCAAACATGGAAGGCATAGTCAGCAGCCGGTACTGACCGTCTACTTCCACATAAATCCTTTGTCCCGAGGTTTTCATGATATTTAAAGCATTTCTTGCGTTGGTAAGCATTTTATTAAAGGATGTATTGCCTATAACAATATGAGAGTTAAAAATTCCGTACATATATAAAGTAGAAGTAAGCACGTTTTTGATATTCTCAACATTTTCCCCAGTCATGATGATGTGTCCATGGGGACGTTCAACCAGCAGTTCTTTCTCCTTTAAGACTACATGCTCATGCTGTTCTGTAAAGAAAGATAACAGTGTATCTCCAGAAATCTCTTCCTGATGGCGGCGAGGGAAGAGCACATTGATTTCTGCTTTGGTCATCGAAACCGTTTCAAGCGGCTTTCCGAAAGCAGGGGAGAAGCGGACTGGTTCTAACTTCTTTACTTGTATTTCTGCTGCGTTTGGAACCTTCTCCCAGGCTTCCAATATCTCATTCTCAAATTCCAAATCTGTAATTGCCTCTTGATGATTTTCTTTGAATATACCATAGAATATTACTTGTGCCTTGCCAGTCAGTTCGATTTTTTCTGATTGAAGTGCAGTATAGGCGAATTCGTATTGATAGATCTCGTTTGCAAGGGAGACTCTGTCCAACGCTTCAGGGATGTCTGTTTCTTTGTAGGACAATCCAAAAAATTGGAATCCATCGGTGGAGTAACCAATAGATTTCGTAAGTGAACCCTGCTGTATATAAGGGAAGCGGCCGCCGCTCGTTGGCTGGTTTTGCCTTGAGCAAACGGCATACCCATTTTTTGTGCCGTTATATACTTTATGGTCAATGTATTGAGACATGTAAGCTTCATTCGTTCGGACGGCACCTTTGTCAGCAAGACCTAAATCCTGTCCGTAGATTACGTCAGCTAAATATCCATCTCCATGTAATTCAATATTCCAGAACCAGGTTGCTTTTTCAGTCAATGTAAACGTAACCTGGTAGGAAATCCCGCCGGCTTCACCTTCCCAGACAACCTGGTTATCTGCAGTTCGCATCCTGCTTTGGGACTTGACTCCAAGCAGGGGGAAGGCCCTGATGCCAGTATCGTCGTGAACGCGTAAAAACAAATTATTTAATGAACCATCTATAGGATTGGAAAGCCACTGGTTGATCATAGTAGAATGATGGGCGATTTCGAATATATCGCCGCTATTCAAAAACGTAAATGATAAATCATTAGCCTGAATGGTGAACTTTGACCGGGTCATCGTTGTCAACTCTTTCCTTTTTAGGTTTATTAAAACCTCATACACTGGTTTTAGTTAGCTTAGGAGCATGTTAATAGTTATTATAAGTATTTCAGTCTTTCATCAATTCAAATGGCAGCGAGATAACGTCTCTGCTGTTTGCGCCGACATACGCGATGAATTTCCCGCTATCGCTCTTGTATGATAAATCGGTATGATAATAACGCAATTGCTGTTCCTTAATTTCAAAGGTTACAGCTGCCTTTTCGCCTGAATCCAAGGCAATCTTTTTGAAACCCTTTAGTTCCTTTAAAGGACGGACGACTTCTCCTGAAACGTCCCGGATATAGAGCTGGACAACCTCTTCTCCCGGATAGCTTCCGGTATTGGTTACCTGTACAGAAAGCGAAATCGGCTTTGAAGGGGACAGCATGGAATCTGAAAGTTTCGCTTCAGCATAAGCAAAGGTTGTGTAGCTTAATCCGTACCCAAACGGCAGTAAAGGGTCATTTGGACTATCTAAATATTGGGATACGTATCTTTCCTGTGCATCCGGAGCTCCTTTAGGGCGTCCGGTATTAAAATGATTGTAATAAACAGGCACCTGGCCAACAGAATAAGGGAAAGACATAGTCAGTTTTCCTGATGGATTTGCATCGCCCAGCAATAGATCCGCAATAGCATTTCCGCCTTCCGTACCTGGATACCATGCTTCCAGAATGGCGTCAGCTTCATCCCAGATACCATGTAAGTCAAGCGGGCGGCCATTGAAGAGGACGGCGATGAGGGGTTTGCCAAGCTGTTTCACCTTGGCTGCCAGTTTAAGCTGGGCTTCAGGAAGCCGGATATCGGTGCGGCAGCCTGCTTCTCCGCTCATTTCAGAATCTTCCCCAAGTGCCAGGATGATAATGTCTGCATCCTCAGCTGTTTTAAGAGCTTCATTTATTTGTTCTTCTGTGCCGGACTCAATGTCACACCCCTTTGCGGCTGCAAGAAGAGAGGAACCCACTTTTGCTTTTATGCCATCATAAAGCTGAACAGCTTTTTCCTTTGATCCAAGAAACGACCATGGGCCAAGGATATCGCCGCTTTGTGCGAATGGTCCGATCAACGCCAATTTCTTTTCCTTTTGAATAGGAAGAACGCCGTTGTTTTTTAATAATACGGAGGATTTTACTGCAAGCTCTCTGGATGCTTCTCGGTGGGCTTCGCTGAGGACAAGTTCCTTTTCAAGAGCTTCATCAGCACCACGCGTTGGATCTTCAAATAACCCCAGTTTATCCTTCAGGCTTAAGATTCTAAGTACCGCTTCATCAATTAGTTCTTCATCCACTTTTCCATTCTGCACGAGTTCTTTTAAGTGATCGATATAGCAGGAAGTCATCATTTCAATGTCCACACCAGCCTGGATGGCTTTTAGTGCAGCCTCTGCTTCGTCCTCGGCAACCCCGTGAGGGATCAGTTCCTTCACTGCACCCCAGTCAGAAATTAGAACTCCATCAAATTTCCATTCGTCTCTAAGCAGTCCGCGCATCAGTGTACGATTGCCGGTTGCGGGGATTCCATCGACCGTGTTGAAAGCTGTCATAACCATTTCGCAGCCTTCATCAAGAGCGGCTTTATAGGCTGGCAGATAGGATTCCCTCAGCTGCCGTTCCGACATATTCACTGTGTTATAATCCCTGCCGCCTTCCGGAGCTCCATACGCTGCAAAATGCTTCACACATGCTGCTACAGATTCCTTATTATTTTTTAAGTCTTTACCCTGGAAACCGCGGACAAAGGACCTGGCAAATTCACTGTTCAAGTATGGATCCTCACCTGTAGATTCCATGACCCGGCCCCATCGTGGGTCACGGACAAGATCAACCATGGGGGCAAAGGTTACATGTACCCCGGATGCAGCCGCTTCCTTAGCGGCAATTTCGGCACTCAATTGTGCACCATCCAGATCCCAAGAACAGCCAATTGCAAGAGGGACTGGAAAAATAGTTTTATATCCGTGAATAATGTCTGCCATGAATAATAAAGGGATGCCCAATCGATTATTTTTTAAGTGAGCCTTCTGTATGCTTATTGCTTCTTTCGCGCCGCCGGAGGCTCCGAGAACCGATCCGGAGCTGCGGATGCTATTTTCAGTGACTTTCATTGAGGCAAGAGGGCCTGTAATTTGCCCTTCATCCTTTGAACCTTCAAAAAATGGCGTGGCCAGCTGCATTAATTGGGCAATTTTTTCATCAAGTGTCATTTCTTCAAGTAATGATTGTAGCTTTTGATTCATTATCAGGGTGACCTCCCCAGTTTTTTATAGTAAAATCATAAAAATTATAGAAACGTTTCGAATTAGGATACAACTGCATTATAAGCGCTTTCTTTTTATGAGTCAATTTAAAATCGAAACGTTTCTATTTCTGGTTATTCACTTTTGTAAGTTCTATAAGGAATTTTAAATATTTACTGAAAAATTTTACTTGAAAACGATTACACATTGAAATATAATAGCCCTATCGAAACGTTTCAATCAATTTAATTAGGAGATTTGTTATTCTGATTTAATAATGTTGAATCGTTTCTATAGTTTCAGATTAATATTTTTTTATCAAATATCGAAACGTTTCACTGCAAGGGGGAATTCGTTAGCCATTTACCAGATGGCAGATTTTTTGCGTTTGTTCTTAAGGTAGTAATGTTGCAGCACAATAGCGGGAAACTTAAAGCAAAGCCTATTAAATTATTGGGGGTTTTACGTATGAGTCAAAAGTTGTTAAATGTTTTCAGTAAAAAATTTGCAGCAGCTGCAATGGTAGGTACAATGGTGGTTTCAGGGGCATTGGCAGGCTGTTCTTCTGATTCCGGATCTTCTGCGAAGGAAGGGCAAAAAACGATAACGGTTTGGGGCATGGGAGAAGAGGCAAAAACACTTCCAAAGATTGCAGATGAATTTGAAAAAGAAAACCCGGAAATTGATGTGAAAGTTCAAGCCATCCCTTGGGATCAGGCGCATGATAAGCTATTGACAGCAGTCGCTTCTAAAAAAGGTCCTGATGTTGTGCAAATGGGTACGACTTGGATTCCTGAGTTTGCATCTGCGAATGCGTTGCTTGATTTAGCTGAGCATACTGAAGAATACCCTGAGCTTAAAGCCGATAATTTCTTCGAGGGGTCAGTGGAAACAACAAAATATGAAGACAAAGTGGTTGGCGTGCCTTGGTATGTTGATACACGTGTACTTTTTTACCGTACAGATTTATTGGAAGAAGCTGGCTATAAGGAAGCACCTAAGACTTGGGATGAATTAAAGGATGCAGCCAAAAAGTTGGCTGACCGCGGTGATGATAAATATGGAATCAGCATCGATACAAATGAGCAAAGCTTATCATTTATGTTAGCTCGTCAAAACGGATCCAAATTATTAGAAGGCAATCAGTCTTATTTCAATGAACCGGAATTTGTTGAAGCAGTCGAGTATTTAAATGGATTCTTCAAAGATGGATCTGCTCCTGTAGATCTTGGACTTGATATCGTCCAGGCATTCAGAGGCGATGGAATCCTGCCGATGTTTATCAGCGGACCTTGGATGGTCAAGCTAATCAATGACCAGGCACCGGAACTTGAAGGCAAGTGGGCAACAGCAGTCCTTCCGGCTAAGGAAACAAACACATCTACACTGGGCGGATCCAATTTATCCGTATTCCAGCATACTGAAAATAAAGAAGAGGCACTTAAATTCCTTTCTTATATGAGTAAACCTGAAACTCAGGTTAAATGGCTTGAATTGACAAACTCTTTACCAGCAAGCAAAGAGGCTTGGAATGATGATCAGCTTCAGCAAAATGAGTATTATAAAGTATTTGGAGAACAATTAGAAAATGCACAGCCAATGCCTGTCATCAAACCTTTTGAGAAAATTGCACAGGATTTCTTAAGCAGATTTGAAAAGATTTATCGTGGCGGAGCTGATATTCAGGCCGAAATGGACGACTTTGATAAAAAGTCTGAAGAAATTTTAGCCAAGTAATTTTTAACAACAGGTACTGGCCGGCGGGTGTCTGCCAGTTGCCTGCAATAGTCCGGAATAATTGGACTAAGAAGGAAGGGACCTACAATGAAAAGCTTTATGGCAAACAAAACTCCATACTTTTTTATAGCTCCTGCACTTATCTTACTTACATTATTCTCCATTCTTCCTATATTTGTGGCGCTGATCATCAGTTTTACTGACCTGGATCTGGTTGGGATAGCAGACTGGTCATCCATTAGTTTTGTTGGTTTAGAGAATTATAAAGAAGTTGTAAGTGATCCGATATTTGTAAAATCCATTTTTAATACACTGTTTTATGTGGTCTTTGGTGTCCCGCTGGTTATCGTTTGTTCCCTGGGAATTGCGCTCCTGATCAATTTTGGGAAAGCCCGCATCTTTAAAGCTTTCCGGGTTGTTTTCTATATGCCTTCCATCACAAACGTGGTTGCGGTTGCTGTTGTTTGGAGCTATCTGTATAACCCTCAGTTAGGCTTGTTTAACCATCTGCTGGAGTTTCTTAACTTGCCGCCTGTTCCATGGCTGCAGGATCCAACAATGGCAAAGGTTTCGTTAATAGCCCTTGCACTTTGGAGAGCTATTGGCCTTAATATGATTATTTTTCTTGCTGCGCTTCAGGGGATTCCAAAAACTTACTATGAAGCAGCACAGCTTGATGGAGCCAACAACTGGCAGCAGATGTTCAAGATTACGATTCCTCTTTTGAGATACGCAATCTTTTTTGTTTCAATCACGACTATGATCGGCTGGCTGCAATTTTTCGAAGAACCATTTGTCATGACAAATGGCGGTCCATTAGACAGTACGACTTCAGTTGCACTGTTTATTTACCGGAATGGATTCCAATTCAGCAACTTTGGTTATGCAGCAGCAGGATCTTTCATATTGTTCATTGCCATCATATTCATAACAATGATTCAATTTAGGCTTCAGAAAAAAGGGCAGGATTATTGATGAAAGCTGAGGTGAAAAACAAAATGAAATCCAATGCAGTTCAAAAACAGTCATTAAGCAGCAGTGTTAAGCAGGAAAGAGCTCAGCAATTGGCAGCAGCTATTATTCTTACAATTGGAGGAGTGCTGGTTTCCATTCCATTTATTTGGATGATCCTTTCTGCCTTTAAGCCTGAAAGTGAAGTTATGCAGCTGACACCAACTTTGCTGCCGCAAGATTTCACATTGGAAAACTTCCAGAACCTCTTTGTGAATATGAACTTCGCTCTCTATTTGAAAAATACACTTATCATCGTTCTTTGGTCGTTTGTAGGCTTATTCTTAAATGCGATGGCCGGTTATGCCTTTGCCAAATTTGAATTTAAAGGACGCAATAAATTGTTCTTTCTCGTACTTGCAACCATGATGATCCCCGGGCAAGTAACCATGATTCCGGTATATCTGATTCTGAATCAGATGCAATTGACAAACACGATGGCGGGCATTGTGCTTCCTGGCCTGGTGGGCGCATTCGGGATTTTCCTGTTCCGGCAATTTATGACTACCATACCGGATGAATTGCTGGAAGCAGCAAGACTGGATGGTGCCAGTGAGTTAAGGGTGTTCTGGCAGATTGTCTTGCCGATGGCTAAACCGGTCATGGCGGTGCAGGGGATTTTAACCTTTATTGCAGGATGGAACAGTTTCCTGTGGCCGCTGATCATTGCCAACGATGAAAGCCTTTATACTCTGTCGGTAGGACTCCAATTATTAAAAGGCCAATATGGCGGAAACTTTGCCCTTCAGATGGCCGGATCAACCTTCATGGTTGTTCCAATTATCATCATCTTCATTCTCTTCCAGCGATATATTATTGATGGTTATACCATTTCGGGGATGAAGTAAATCGCAAAAGGCCAGGAATTTCAGTTTCCTGGCTTTTTTGGTGTTAAGATAATACTCTCTCTCATAGATTCTTTGTAAGCAGAACTATCTATGAAGGGGAGTATAAATGTGAAACCTGAAATGCAAAAAGCAACTTTACTCGCTGAAAATATTAGGGATTTTCTAACCTTTCTGAATAAGAACCTTGATAACAATATTTTCTATTTGGACACTGACAAATTAAAACAAATAAAATTGATTGCTGAAGACTATAAATTTCATATCCTCTCAGATGAGCTGTTCAGAATCAATCGTTTTGTCTGGGACCCAAAATACACAAATTATTTGGTGGACCGGTTTGCAAAAGGGCTTACCATTATTGATGAGTATGTACAAAGAAACTATAACAGCCTTTTTATGGTGACTGGAAGGCTATATACATTGAAGAATCTCAGTGCATTATTCAGCAAAGATTAACAGTCAGAGCTGCGCCTATTTTCATGATTCCAAAGAGTTTTCGTATCGAAAGGAAATATTGCCTCTCTTCATTTTTCACTATTTGAATTATAATAGTTAAAGTTCATTCATTTATTTTAAACAATTAGGGGTATGAAAATGGAGAAGCACAAGATCTTAAGAGTTCTGGAAAAAGAATTAGTGGTTGCCCTTGGATGTACGGAACCTGTTGCAATAGCACTTGCTGCAGCAATGGCAAAGAGCCATGTAAAAGGGGAAATAAAAGAGCTTTGCTTAAAAGCGAGCGGAAACATCATCAAAAATGCAAAATCAGTCGGAATTCCCGGCATGAATTCCTATGGTCTTGATTTCGCAGCGGCAATCGGCGCTGTGGCAGGGAACCCTGCAAGAAAGCTCGAAGTATTAGAGGGAGTGAAGCCAGAAGATGAGCTCCTGGCGCTGAAACTTATTGAAGAAGGAAAAGTAACTTCCCTTCAGGCGGAGACACCAAAAAGGCTTTATATCGAAGCGGTATTAAAAACAGATATGCAGACTTCCAGAGTGGTAATCTCTGATAACCACAGCAACATTACTTTAATAGAGGTTGATGGAGAGATTATCTACCAGGGCGGATGTGAAAATTTAGGAATCCAATCTGAAGAAGATGAATTAATTGCACTCACCATTGAGGAGATATATGAATGGGTGCTTAGTGTGGAAGTCAGCTCCTTATCACTGATAAAAAAGAGTATTGAGCTCAATCGGGTCATTGGAATGGAAGGCCTATCGGGCGAGTATGGCCTAAAGGTAGGGAAAACGATAAAGAGGAATGTGGAAATGGGCATCTTATCGGATGATATTGCTACTGCGGCTATGTCTTTGGCTGCAGCCGGATCAGATGCGAGAATGGCAGGATCCACACTTCCAGTTATGGCAAACACCGGAAGCGGCAACCAGGGAATCGCAGTCACACTTCCAGTTGTTGCAGCTGCAGAAAGACTTAAGGTTGCAGAGGAAAAAATGATTCGGGCAGTTGCACTTAGTCATCTGATAACCATTCATATAAAATCCAAATTTGGCCGGCTCTCGGCTTTATGCGGTGTAACTGCTGCAGGTATGGGCGCAAGTGCAGCCATCGTATATTTGCTGGATGGACAGCTTCAGCAAATCAAAGCAGCCATTCAAAACACAATCGGAAATGTTTCCGGAATGATCTGTGACGGAGCAAAAGCCGGGTGTGCCATGAAAGTATCTACCTGCTCCAATGTAGCAGTGCAGTCTGCCCTCCTTGCTCTCAACGATCAGGAAATCAAATCAACCGATGGATTTATTCACGATGACGTTGAAAAGAGCATCGAGAGTTTCTGTAAATTAGGAAATGAAGGAACCCGTCATACGGATGAGCTCATTTTAAAATTAATGATGGAAAAATAAACTGAAAAAAGGTCCTTTCTTTATGAAAAGGGCCTTTTTGGCGTGCAATATGAATAGGTGAAAATTACGAAATCATTCCTCGTCGAAACATCTCCGCAATTGCCTGTGACCGGTTTTGAGCTCCCAGTTTCCTAATAGCTGTTTTAATATACTGGTTGATGGTGACTTCACTGATATACATGGAATCAGCCATTTCTTTAATGCTTTCCCCCCAGGAAATCCTCTTCATGACCTCCATTTCTCTTTTGCTTAATAGCCGGGTATCTTCTTTTCCTTCCGTTTTTTCAAGGGTTTTTCCTACCTGTTGACCAAATTGAGTATAAGAAGAAAGCTGCTGATCAGAAATTTTTATATGATCATCAAATTCGTTCGTGCAAATATAACCGATGGGAACAGCGCCAAAGCAGATGGGGATAGCCAGGAAGGAGTTGACATTGGAAGTTGTAATGTATTTGATGTTTATTTGCTTCAGGTATTCGATCCCCGAACAATATTTTGCTTTCCTTTCATAAAGGGCAGAATAAATAAGCGGCAATGAACGAATATCATCCCTGATATCTCTGATATGTATTAATCCTTGGCCCGTAATAGCGATGATTCCTTCACCAA
The DNA here is from genome assembly GCF_964223445.1 of Cytobacillus sp. Taxonomy (NCBI): domain Bacteria; kingdom Bacillati; phylum Bacillota; class Bacilli; order Caryophanales; family Bacillaceae; genus Cytobacillus; species Cytobacillus sp. Next base: position 34,475 of record NZ_CAXQGS010000124.1, on the reverse strand, counting down.
TAAAGCCTAAGGGTGAATACCGGAATAAATAGGCGTTTTGAACAGGAAAAATGTTCATATAAACCTCTAGAATTTTATACAGTTTTTCTTCATGACTCTCGATATCTTCTATATTCTGGATATTATCCAAAATGGTAGATTCTATTGCCATATTAACACCTTCCTTATAGGGATATTATATATAGAAAATTGTGAATATTCAATATAAACGAATGATAGTAAGCTTAAAATAGATTAAAATATATGTCCTGGAGAGGAGGTACTTTTAACAAGAAAAATGTAATCGCTTTCAACTAAATTAATATCATGAGGAGGAAGAAAGTATGTCAACATTTCAAAAATCGAACTCTCTCACGGATTTTGATGCTGTCGTTGTAGGGGCTGGTTTTTCTGGATTGTATATGCTGCATCTTTTGCGGGAAGCCGGTTTTTCCACGAGGGTATTTGAAGCGGGCGATAATGTCGGTGGGACATGGTATTGGAATCGGTATCCAGGCGCAAGATGCGATGTTGAAAGCATCTACTATAATTACACTTTTTCTGAGGAACTATTGAAAGAATGGAGCTGGTCGGCAAAATACGCAGAACAGCCTGAAATACTAAGCTACATAAATTATGTAGCGGATAAGTTTGAACTGCGGCGGGATGTGCAGTTCAATACAAGGGTGCAATCCGCGCAATTTGACGAAAAGAAAAATAGGTGGGACGTTCAATTAAATAACGGTGAAAAGGTTTCTGCCCAATATTTTATTACAGCTGTAGGATGCTTGTCAGCGTCCAATGTACCTAAATTTAAAGGGCTGGAAAACTTTAAGGGCGAATGGCATCATACCGGGCAATGGCCGCATGAAGGAGTGGATTTCCAAGGCAAGAGCGTTGGCATCATTGGCACAGGGTCCAGCGGTATCCAGGCAATCCCTGTCATTGCAAAAGAAGCCAAGCACCTGACCGTATTCCAGCGGACCCCGCAGTACAGCAGTCCAGCCAGGAATACGCCGAATGATCCTGAACACCTGAAAAATATACGGAAAAATTATAGGGAAATCAGAGAGAAAATGCGCCATTCCGTTACAGGCATACCGGAGGAGCCAAGAAACATTTCCGTGTTTGATGAATCTCCTGAAGAACGGCAAAAAGTTTTTGAAGAAGCCTGGCAAAAAGGAGGTCTGCTAAATCTTACTTACACATATAATGACTTGTCCATTACTCCTGAAGCTAATGCCATCGTGGCGGAGTTCATCCGCTCTAAAATCCGCGAAACAGTCGCAAAGACAGAAGTGGCTGAAAAGCTCCTTCCGAGATTCTATTACGGCACCAAACGCACCATCATTGATACAGATTATTTCGAGACCTATAACCGCGATAACGTATCGCTGGTGGATGTGAAAGAAGCGCCGATTCAGGAGATTACCGCAACAGGGGTTAGGACTGCAGATGCTGAATATGACCTTGACATGATCGTGTTTGCCACAGGTTTTGATGCGATGACTGGACCGCTGTTTAAGATCGATATCCGGGGAAAAGACGGCGTCTCCCTGAAAGAGAAATGGACTGGCGGCTCACATACTCGAACCTATTTAGGCTTAGGCACAGCAGGTTTCCCGAACATGTTCATGCTGACAGGACCTGAAAGTCCTTCCGTATTAAGCAATATGATGGTTTCGATTGAGCAGCATGTGGAGTGGGTATTTGATTGCATCAGCTATATGCGCGACCAAAACCAGGCTGTCATTGAAGTAAAAGAAGAGGCGGAAAATACATGGAGCAAGCACTGCCGTGAAATCGCCGATCAGACTTTATTTACCAAAACTGACTCATGGTACATGGGTGCCAATATTGAAGGAAAAGCCCGCGGCTTCCAAATTTATCTAGGCGGTGTTGGAACCTACAGAAGGATTTGTGATGAAGTCGCCGAAAAAGGCTATGAAGGCTTTAGCCTGACAGCCTCTGAAAAAAGTGCTGTGAATTAAGTGGGGATTGATAGGGCAGGCTTACTCCTGCCCTGTCTATAAATATATTATTAGGGGGAAATAATTATGGCATTAGATCCGCAGGCAAAATTTTTATTGGAACAGATGGAGGCAGCAGGAGCTCCGCCGATGAGCCAGCTATCACCGGAGGAAGCCAGACTTACCACAGATTTCAGCGCTCTGGCTGGAGAACCGGAGGAAGTAGGGAAGATTGAAAATAGAAAAATTGCGGGACCTGGAGGAGAGATACCTGTCCGAATTTATACTCCTAAAGGAGAAGGACCTTTTCCAGCACTCATCTATTATCACGGCGGCGGCTGGGTAATCGGTGACCTGGAGACAGTAGAGGTTCCTTGCCGTCTTTTAACGAATCTGGCGAATTACGTGGTCGTTTCTGTGGATTACAGACTGGCTCCGGAACATAAATTTCCTGCGGCTGCGGATGATTCGTATGCTGCAGTCAAATGGTTGGCTGAAAATGCAGCTTCCATTGGAGTGGATCCGAGCCGCATTGCCGTCGGAGGCGACAGTGCAGGCGGGAACCTTGCAGCCGTTGCTGCCCTCATGGCAAGAGACAAAGGTGAAATCTCACTCGCCTTTCAGATGCTGATTTATCCTGTAACCAACCATTCCTATGCAACAGAATCCTATACTGAAAACGCAGACGGCTATCTGCTTACGAAAGACAGCATGGAATGGTTCTGGAATCATTATTTGCGGAATGAAGAGGATGGGAAAAATCCATATGCCTCTCCACTGCAGGCAAAAGACCTAAGCGGACTGCCGCCGGCATTGGTGTTAACGGGAGAATTTGACCCGCTGCGCGATGAGGGTGAGGCCTATGCTGAGCGTTTAAAGGATGCCGGTGTCCCGGTTGAAGCCAAACGTTATGATGGCATGATCCATGGCTTCTTCTGGATGCCTGGTGTACTGGATCAGGGAAGAAAGTCGATTGAGCAGGCGGCAGATGCTTTAAGGCGTGTCCTCCAGGGCAGTGTTGCTTCGAAGTAATATATATCGCAGATTGGACACTTCTGATTGGGGGAGTGTCCTTTTTTGTTTTTAAATTCATTAATAGATTTTCTGAAGAGTCATGGCGATTATAGGGAAGTAATACTGTCGCCAAGGAGTGCTAATGACGACGAAAACAGAAGGGAGGAAGAGAAAACGGTCGCCAAGGAGTGTTTATGAAGACGAAAATGCAAGGGGGGAAAAGAAAACGGTCGTCATGGAGCTTTCATGAAGACGAAACCGGAAGGGGGGAAAGGAAAACAGTCGCCAAGGAGTGTTCATGTCGACGAAAATGCAGGCGAGGAAAGATATGAACCCCACGGCAAATAAAGAATTAAGGAATAGAGAAATTCGTCATAAAGCCAATGAAATAAAAGTTTCCCTTCAAAAACCTGCCCCCGATCACCCATTTGGGGTAATCAATATCCCATTCTTCCAAATTTATATTTTTCTCTATCCTATCAAGGTGCTCTTTATCCTATTTTCAAGATAAATATCAGCAGAAAACAAGAAATTTAGTAGTAATGTACCTCTTTAATTACCCCAATTTACTGTTCACAACTATCCCCTTTAAGATAAATATAGTAAGTATTCTTACTTTTCCATCAATTAAAGAGCAGGAGGAAAAATATGAAGTCACGCAATAATCTATTAAAAGGGGCACTAGCTGCAAGTTTATTGTTCTCTGCTGCCATTCCATTTAATGTGCTTGCACAGAAGCCGGAAGTCACAGTAGATGAAGCGGAAAAAATCCTAAATGGCCTCTCGAAAGAACAAAGGGAATCTTTAGAACAGCTTGAGATAGGGCCGGGATTTATTATTTCCCCTGAAGTAAATACAACCACTCCTGAGCTGGTCGAAGTCATTGTGGAATTTAACCAGGCTCCTGCAAAGGTGGAGGTAAAGAAAGAAGCTTTGAACGGCAAAAAACTCTCTCTTCACTCAGCTAAAGAAAAAGTAGAAAAATCCCACAGTGAATTCAAAGCCCATATTAGCAAACTGAGGGCTAGGAAAAGCAGTTCATTGTATGAAGCCAGTAAAATTGAAGTGAAACGCGAATACAAAAATGCATTCAATGGGGTTTCAATGAAACTGCCGGGTATAGCGGTGGAGGAACTCTTGCAATCAGGCGAAGTAAAGCGGATTTGGAGCAATGCCCAGGTCCAGCTGGATCTTCCTTCAGAAGAGGAAACTAAAATGAAGCCGAAGATGGCAGACAGCATTCCCCAAATCGGTGTGGATAAGCTTCACGATGAAGGGGTTACCGGAAAAGGAATCAAGGTTGGAGTACTGGACACAGGTATTGATTATACCCACCCTGACTTAAAAGATTCTTATAAAGGATACCGTGCTGAAAACGGACAAGATCCAGAAGCAGTCGATCCTGCCTCTGTGAAAGGCTGGGATTTTATCAATAATGATGCTGACCCAATGGAAGCGACCTATGATGAATGGAAAGCAGCGAGTATGCCTGAGTTTCTAAATAGCTCTGCCTATTATACTTCCCATGGTACGCATGTCTCCGGCACAATTGCTGCGCAAAAAGACAATGCAGTTGATTATGCTGTAAAAGGAGTTGCACCTGATGTAGATTTATTTGCATACAGAGTTCTCGGCCCGTATGGTTCAGGTACGACAGATGGAGTGCTTGCAGGCATTGATAAAGCTGTTGAGGATGGCATGGACGTGATTAATTTATCCCTTGGTGCCAGTGTAAACGATCCTTTATACCCTACATCAGTGGCGATAAATAATGCGATGCTATCAGGTGTCGTTTCCGTTGTGGCAGCCGGAAATGCGGGCCCAAGTGAAAAGACTCTTGGGTCGCCAGGTACGAGCGCGTTTGGGATTACAGTAGGTGCGAGTGATGCAGCCATTTCCATTCCGGCTTTTAAAGCCAGTGCAGGCGACAAGGTTTTTGAATCTATGAAATTACTTGCCAAGAATTTTTCTGATGACTTAAAAATTCTGGAAGGCAAATCGTATCCTGTTGTGTTTACTGGATTGTGTAAAACAGGAGATTTTACAGGGAAAGAGTTAGCTGGCAGAATTGCATTAATTGAACGAGGAGAGCTTACATTTGAGGAGAAAGTGAAAAATGCTAAAAATGCAGGCGCAGCAGCTGTCATTATTTTTAATAACACTGAAGGTGAAATACCTGCCTATATAGGAGAAAACGCCAAATATATTCCAACGTTCCAGCTTACGAAAGCAGCTGGAGACTTTTTAAAAGGGAATCCTGAAGCAACTATTACATTTGATCAGCTTACCCAGGTTAAAACAGAAGGAGATTCTCTTGCAGACTTCAGCTCAAGAGGGCCTGTTAACAGTAATTATGATATAAAACCGGATCTTGTGGCACCAGGAGTGTCCATATTCTCCACTTATCCGGAATTCATGAACCACCCGGAAGAGGGGCAGGATTATAGCTCTGCCTACGCGAGACTGAATGGAACCTCTATGGCGACTCCTCATATTGCGGGTGTGGCGGCACTTATGCTTCAGCAAAATCCAGACATGGACCCTTTCACTGTAAAAACATCTCTAATGAACACATCTGATGATTTAAAGAGCGATTACTCAGTATATGAAGTGGGGGCTGGCCGGGTAGATGCCTATCAGGCTGTTCATTCGGACATATCATTCAAAGTAAAGGATCAAACCGATCATATAGAAAACGGAGAATACATCCAAGTAGATGAGATTACAGGCTCCATCAGCTACGGCAGCCATTATCTGGACAATGCAGATATTGAGGACAGCCGAAGCATACAAGTGGCGAATAATAGCAAACAGGATCAATCATTTAGAGTAGAAGTGGAATATCATGCAGCACGGGAAGGCGTACAGGATGGAAATAAAAATAATATTAAAGTCCATATCCCTGAATCGCTGACAATTGGAGCAGGGAAAACAGAGCAAATTGAGGCTGGAATTGTCATTCCAAAATCGGCTGAAATCGGCCGTTATGAAGGCTATATTCATGTGGTTAATCAGGCAAATCCAAATGACCGCTACCAAATTCCTTTTGCTATAAGAGTTACAGACAAAGGGATTTCCTATGCCGAGCCGCTCTCACCTTCTGTTACAACAGATACGCCATTCCATCAATACTATGCACCAGGTTCTCACTTTGTCTTTAAGTTTAAAAGTCCAATGGAAACGTTCGACCTGATTGTCAAAGATGCCAAAACAGGCAAGGCTGTAGGGCTCGTAGGAAGCTATGACGGCAGCCAGGCAGTCCCTGACAAGGAATACCTGATCTTTTTTGGACACAGGGGACTTGTTTATCCATTCACTGGGAATAAGAAGCAGCCAATAGCTGATTACATTCAAAAACTGCCAGAGGGCGATTATGTACTTGATCTGATCAGCCGGGATGCCGAAGGGAAAAGTTATCACTACGAGAGTGTCGGTATCGTAGATAATACCCCGCCGGAAGTGGATCTGGATATTGAACCGGGAGTCATCGAAATAAATGATGGCATGTTAACTGATGAAGATGGCCATCACGCATTCTGGGTACATGGAAATATTACAGATAAAACAGTTGACCTGCTGCAGTCAAAAGGAATGGATTTTACTCAAAAAACCAATACAGCTGCTTACTATGAAAATGGCAGCCCATTTATTAGCGGATTTCTCAAGCTTGAAGATGATGGAGCTTCAAAATTTGGTGTGCTGCCGGAAGAATATGAAGCCAGACCTTATCAGTTAAAGCTGTTCCCTTGGGATATGGGCACAGCGGCAAACACATTTTCAAGTCCTCAATATGTGTTCATGAAGGAAGGCACCGAACATGCAACCAGCCGATTTGATAAGAGCAGTGTAAAGCTGAATGATGAGATTACCATGACCCTTGATTTAAATAATGTGAAGAAATTTGTTTCAGGCTCATTTGAGGTGCAGCCTTTCCTTAATTTCTTTGAATTCCAGGAAGTTAAGGTGAATTCAAAGCTTCAAAAATTTGCTGATGAAGAAGGAATTTCTATAGAATTGGATGAACCTGTTGTTGCCCAATCAGGAGTTAAGGTCGGAGCATCACTTTCAAAAGCTGATTTCGAAGGCATCAATGGGGATATGCCATTCCTAGATGTCACTTTTAAGGTCGCAGATGATACGAATTACTCGAGATACTCTTCCATTGGTTTAAAGGAGTTATCTTATAAAAAACAGGGAGAAAGTGAAGAAAAGAAAATTCCGGCATATAGCTTGAATCATTTTGAATTCAATTCCTCACATTCAAGAATAACCGGGAATATAGCACCGGAAGCTTTCTTAACCTCCGGAGGCTGGATTGATAACAAATACGATTTTACCAAGCTTAAGGCAACAGTCTTCGCTAAAGCTGCAAATGGAAAGATATATGAGGGAACAATGGACAGCAGGGGCCTCTTTGAAGTGATTGTACCAGCAGATAAAAAAGCCTATACCGTCTATGTCGAGGTGCCTGGCCATATGGCTGAATATAAGAATGTAATGGCAAGCATTGAAAAAGAGGGAGAGCAGCAAGGCCTGTATGTGAGAATTAAACCCGAAGATAACCTTGCAGGGGATGTTACCCAGGATCAGATTGTTGATATCCGGGATCTGAAAGAAGCTGTTGATCATTATGGCAAGAAAGCTCCTGAAAATTCCCATCTCGATATTAACCAGGATGGGGTGGTCGATGAAACAGATGTCAGATGGATTGAAAAGAATTTCTTAACGAAAGGCTCATTAGCAGGAAAAGGAAATCAGCCGAAAGAAACAATAGGGAAAAAAGGCCTTGGAGATTTCCTGAAAATGATTGGATTGGAGCCAAAAGAAAAATAAGAATTGCACAGAAAGGCGGGAGAAACGTTCTCCTGCCTGTTTCTATTAACCTATAGAAAATTACTGGTGATTTCACTATAATAATAGAAACTTTAATACCGAGGTGCAGCATGATCATTGGGAAAATAATTAAGTTTTACAGGGAAAGAGAAGGCCTGACTCAGGGTCAGCTGGGGGAAGGGATTTGTTCGGTAACCCATTTGAGTAAAATTGAACGGGGAATTACCGAATACTCGGGAGAAATAACACATCTTCTGGCCAGGAGGCTCGGCATTAATGCCGAAGAGGAAATACTGCGATATCAGCAGCTTGCAAAGAGGCTGAATGAATGGCATGAGAGCATGATCATGCAGCGTGTACAGGAATCTGAACAGATAAAAAAGGAACTGCAGGTTGAAAAACTGATTCATATGCCTGATTTTCAGACTCTATATGGCCTGCTTTCAGCCAGATACTATTTATCTGTAAGTGGTTTGGAGTCAGCATCAAAGTTGATTTCGGATCTTAGTAAAACTTCTCCTGCCTTTTCACCTCATGATGCGAATCTGTTGAAGCATATCCAGGGCATCTATTACTTTCTTACAGGCCAATACCGTGACTGTATCAGCTGTTTAGCTTCTATTGACAGAGATCAGTACAGCTATGATGAATACTATTACCATTTAGCAATTGCTTACCATTCCATCCATTCAAATATCACAGCCTATTATTATGGCAAAAAGGCTCTTCAATATTTTCAAAGAACCTTAAATATCCTCCGCATTATCGACACAGAAATGCTGCTGATTGTTCAGCTAAATGCCAAGGAACTGCATGATTTTAATGATACCAAGGAAAAATATGAACAGTTAATTAAGCTATGTGATGCGTGTAATTCAGGTGACCGAAAATCCAAGCTTTATCATAATCTGGCATTTGAATATTTTCGCCGAAAGAAATACAGGGAATCAGCAGGCCTTTATGAGGAAGCACTGAAGCTTACGGCCGAAAATGCTCCTCACTATTTAACTGCTTTAGATGGATACATCCATACCTGTTATAAAGGAAAACTTCAGGCCGGCAGTGCGCTAATAAAATTAGCTGAAGAAGGCATGGAGAGGGCAAAAGCAGCTGATTCATATACCTGGATTTATTTTCAGCTTCATCTCCATCTATTGAAAAAGGAAGAACAGCAATACTATCAATTTATAGAGGAAACAGCCTTGCCGTACTTTAAAAAAATTGGCTATGGCATTTTAATCGACCATTATGAGAAAAAGCTTTTCCACTTTTACTCAGAAAAAGGCGAGGCTCAAAAAGCGATAGAGCTCGCACGTTCTTTTATACATAAACAGAAAAGCTATTATGATCACGAGTAGAATTTTTTTGAGCAAAAAAAAATGAGACTGCATTTTATGCTGTCTCATTTTTCATTGACTGTTTAGGCAGCTTTCTCTGAAACATTTTCGCATTTGTTCCTATATAAACACCAGTCAGAACAAATGCTGCCCCTATTCCATGAGCCATGGTGAACGTTTCACCCAAAAAGACCGTAGCCATTATAACGGCAGATACAGGCATCACATTAATAAAAATGGAGGCCTTGGCCGCACCGACCTCTTTAATCCCGTTATAGTACATCACAAATGAAACCACTGTAACAAAAATGCTCATATGGGCGATCGCGGCCCATGTCGTCATGCTGGCTTGCCGGATATCCATCCACGATGTTTCAGCCGAAGCGAATGGCAATAGAAATAAGGTTCCATAGGCAACTGCATAAGTAGTGGATTCCACTGAGCTGAATTTTTTCAATACCACTTTCCCCACAACACTATAGATGGCCCAGCTGATCACAGCACCCAGCAATACGAAGTCAATCGGTTCAAAGCCGTATTGGAAAAGAGTGAGCAAATGGCCATCTGTAATAATAAACACTACACCTGTCAAAGCAACGGCCATTCCAATGATATGATTCTTTGTAATTTTTTCTTTTAAGAATAATCCTGATAAAAGGACGATCAGCACCGGGTTTGAAGCAATAAATAATGAGCTTTTAATGACTGGCGCATGCTTTGTGGCCAGGAAAAAACAAATATTATACAGCGCAATTCCAGTCAGGCCCAAAAGAGCAAACAATCCATGATCCCTTAAATTCGGTCGTTTCCGGTCTTTCTCCATGATCCACATGAGCGGAAAAAGCAGGATGGCAGCTCCAAAAAACCGCAAAAAAGCAACTGTTGCAGGCTCAAAGCTTTGAACAGCAAACTTGCCGGCAATAAATGCGCTGCCCCATGTAGCAGTAGCCAAAGTCAGCATTCCATAAATAAGCCATAATCTCTTTTTCAAACTACTCGCCTTCATTTCTGTAAAATTTTATAAATAGTATTATAACACCTTTTTCGAAAGGCGAAATAGTTAATTTTTACTGGGATTTTTCAAAAAGTGTGGAAGATAAAAAAGATGAACTTTAGCTTGGGCTTCGATTATGATTGTAGAAAGATAATTAAAAATTTCGGATAAGCCGCCTAATGAGGGGGTAGTACATTTAATATATTCGTTAAATAAATTTACAATTGCCGCTCTAATTGTATACACTAAGAATGATTATCAATTAAAAAATAAATAAGATTCGGAATATAAATATCGATTACCGGAAAGGAGGGACCAAGATGTGGCCATTTTCATCAAGCAAACAGAACAAAAATGTCGTCGATGCAGCCAGTTATATTTCCATTAAAGAAACGACCGAAGAAGCAGAAATCGAAAAGATGGTAACTAAGCTGAAACAGATTTTTTACAGCACATCCAGGGACATTGTTATTTTGTGCATTGGTTCTGACCGCTCAACAGGAGACTCTCTTGGGCCATTGGCAGGAAAAATTCTCAAGGAAAAAAACATTACTTATCCAGTTTATGGGACTTTGCAGGAGCCTGTTCACGCATTGAATATCAAGAAAGTAATTAATGAAATCAAAGAAACCCACCATGATCCGTTTATATTTGGCATAGATGCCTGCCTTGGAGACGAGCGGCAAATCGGCTATCTTTTAATAAGGGAAGGGTCATTTATCCCGGGAAATGCAGTGAATCGGGCTCTTCCAAGTGTGGGTGATTATCATTTGAAGGCAATTGTAAACACGCTGGATCCATTATCACCTGTTCATTCCTTAAATAGCACGAGATTATACATGGTTTTAAAACTGGCTGAAATCATTGCGGAAATCATTTCGCGTGTAGCGGCAAATGACCGTACTTCCAGAGGAATGATTGAAAAAATGAATGTTCCGTAAACATGAAATGGGTAAATCAGCCAAAAAATTGCTGTACCCCGATAGGTAAGTTATAATGAGCTAAGGATACTAAAGAGAAAGAGGGAAAGGGATGGGGAATAACTGGACGGAAGATAATCTGATCTCGATACGCGAGAGGGTTTATCTGCATATTAAGGATCTTATTTTGGACGGAGAATTTAAAGCGGGAGACCGGCTGGTGGAACGAGAACTTGCTGAGAGATTAAACATCAGCAGGACACCCATTCGGGAAGCGCTGTTCCGCCTGGAATCCCAGGGGTTTGTTAAGACAGTCCCAAGAAAAGGCGTAATTGTTGCTGATATTTCTGAAAAGGAAATTATCGAAGTGTTTACCATTTTATCATCACTTGAAGTTCTGGCAGCAAAATTGGCTGTTCAAAAGCTCGATAAAGAAATGGAAAGCAAATTCACTGATAGCATAAGAAAGGTCGAGGAATACCTGAACAATCCTGAAGAGGATGCTTCTGAATTACATAGGGAGCTCAATCATCTCCTATATAGCTCTGCCAAAAATGTGAAGCTTTATGAGATGCTGAGCGGATTATCCGATTACATTCGCGCATTTGCCAAAATCGGGCATAAAAATCCGGGAAGGGCAAAGCAGTCAATGGAGGAGCATTTGAAAATCATGGAAGCAATCGTCAATAAAGAAATGGAAATGGCTGAATATCTGACCAAAATACATATTGAGAATTCAAAAAAAGCATATATTGAAGCGGTGCAGCAAAGTGAAAAGAAAAATTAAGAAAGAGCAGAAGCCCTTTCTTAATTTTTTTACACTCCAATCACAATTGGCGAAGTAAAATTTTTTAAAACCTTGGCCACACTCATGGCGACAATCGGACTGGATTTTGGATTTTCCTCATAAGGAATATTCGAAACGGATATCTCAACTTCGCCAAAATAACCCTTTGCTTTAATAGTATGAGTGTTCGATTGGATAGTTGGATCAGCATACACTTTTACTTTTGTGTCTTCAAAGCCGATTCCTGCAAGGCTGAGGGCCGCTGAAACATTCACGCTCTGCGGAAAGAGCTTGGACGACTCGCGTGCATTGCCTTCATAAATACAAAATGGTTCTGTCAGAGTATGTAAATCCACTTTTTCTTCTGCTATCGTACCTTTCCAGCTGCGGGGATGCTTTCTAGTAATTAAGGTAATATCTTCAATTTCCCCCAATGCACCTGCCGCAATCCGGTCCAGGCCCGCGATAGCTGCAGAGGGAATAAAGATCTGCCGGTTCTGCTGCATGGCCACAGTCTGCAGCTGTTCAAAAAAAATGTTGTCTCCCAATGCTCCAACGGAAAGTACTACAAGATGGCTCCCATTTGCCAGCACTTTCTCCGCGAACATGTGTAAAGCCTGATGACCCGCTGCCTCTATAATAATATCTAAATCCCCATTAAAAAATTCTGCTTCATTTGATATAAAAGCAAATGTCTGTTTGTCTGCATGTTCTGCACTCTTTTTTCTTCTAACAAGCACAGACTTTAACTCCACTTCACCGGCATGGCCGGCTTCAATTAATTCTGCAATAGTCTTCCCCAGCGTTCCATAACCGATTATTCCAGCTTTAAGCATATTTATCACTCCTTCATGGGATCACCCCTAACAATAGGAGTCTTGAATTTGGTATACGATATACTTTGTGCAATTTTATTCTAGATTTTAACTTAAATTTATTAAGAGAGCAATATATTTTATAGAAAATATTAAAACATCTAAATTTTCAAAATTATTTGCACAATATTCTTTTTTAGTGTTATTATAGTATACAAGTTAAATATAGTGAAAAAGGGAGGTGGTCAAAATTCTCATGTACCAGAGGAAGAAAGGCTGATCTTTTGGTAAGAACTTCTGAAGGAGCATAAGAAAATAGTATAGTATGATTCGAATGGCGTACACGCAGATAACAAACACATCAGAGATTATCGCTTTTTGTTTTTTGTTTAGTTTGGTATACAATCCACCAAATGCAGTATGCTTTTTGGAAAAAGTTTCAAAACCTCCTGAATAAGCCAAGTGTTGAGGTATTACATAGTCAGCTGTAGAAAAACAGATCATGCCTCCTGCAATCTGTCTTTTGCAATCTATTTATAAAGAGATTTTTTTATAACGAAAAACGGAGGGGAATATATGGAGTTAACATTTGCTCATTGGGTATATGCAATTGTTACTGTGTCTGTAATCGCAACGATGCTTTTCAGAAGAGGCGTTGTCCTGCCTGTTATCATCGGAACTTTCTTTGTGGCAGTCATCTATAAAGGAAGTCTGATCGCTGGCTTCCAGGCGGTCTTTAACGCTAATCTCCTTGCGGCAAAAGAGCTATTCAGTATATTCTTGATCATCTCCCTCATGATTGCGCTTCTTAATTCTTTGAAAGATCTGGGAGCTGATAAAAGGCTTATCGGACCAATTGAGAAGGTAATGATCAACGGGCATGTGTCCTATTTAGTATTAATGGTTACCACTTATGTTATTTCACTCTTTTTCTGGCCTACTCCTGCTGTCCCGCTTATCTGTGCATTGCTGGTCCCGGCAGCGGTCAGGGCTGGCCTGCCTGTGATGACGGCTGCCATGGTTATAGTCATTGCTGGCCAGGGAATGGCGCTTTCTTCTGATTATATCATGCAGGTAGCACCGATGCTAAGTGCCAAAGCGGCTGGAATTGATAAAGCACTGGTTGCAGATAAGACATTAGTTCTTTCCCTCATTACAGGAGTAAGCGCATTGGCCTATATTTATTTGGCGCATAGAAAATCTATTGTCAAAAATGGCCACCATGACTCCTCGCTAAATCCTGAGGATTCAGCATATTTTGGTGTAGCCAATGAACTTGCGGCCACTGCTGAAGAAAGTGCTGAAACCATCCAGAGAAAAAACACATGGGGTAAGGTCTTTGCTGTATTAGTGCCTTTATCCATGCTGGCTGTTATGGTGTATATGTTCTCAACAAAGTTAACAGGCGGATCCGGATTTGAAGGAACAGATGGAGCTGCCTTTATCGGCGGGGTAGCGACACTTTTATTAGTGCTTGCCACCGTGGCATTTAATCGCATCCATGCCTTGGATAAAATAAGCGAGCATTTAACCGAAGGGTTTGTATTTGCCTTTAGAGCGATGGCCCCGGTTATTCCAATAGCAGGTTTCTTCTTTATGGGAAGCTCAGACTTCACCGGCACGATACTATCCTTAGATGAAAACGCTTCCAAACCTGCGTTTTTGTTCGATATGATACAGGCAGGCCAGGCTTATATTCCTGAAAATGCCTTTATTGCCGGTTTTGGTCTCTTGATAGTAGGTTTAATTACTGGCTTGGATGGTTCAGGCTTTTCTGGGCTGCCGTTAACAGGTGCCTTATCCGGTGCTTTGGCAAATGGAAGCCATATCGACCCTTCCACATTGGCAGCGATCGGGCAGATGGGCGCCATCTGGGGTGGAGGAACGATTGTTGCCTGGTCCTCCCTTGTGGCAGTAGCAGGGTTCCTCCAGCTTTCACCTTTGGAACTGGCCAGGAAAAACTTTATTCCTGTTGTCGCCAGTCTTTTTATTGCCACATTAATTGCTATATTAATTTGGTAAAACAGTAATCTTGAAAAATAAAAGGCTATCCTGCAAAGTTAGAATATACTAACTTAGGGGATAGTCTTTTTTTCAGACAGAATAGGAGGCACATGATGAAAATAGGTTTAGCAGGGATTGGAAAATTGGGGACTGCCATGATGACTCAATGGCATAAATCTAATCTTTCAATCGGCTTTTATCATCCCGACAGGTCAAAGGCAGAACAGTTTGCTGAAAAATTCCCAAACGGATGCCCTTTAACCGATGACGAGCTGAAGCAAATGGATGTGATTCTGCTCGCTTTACCTGCCGGAAAAGTGATTTCTTTTATAGAAAGTATGTTTCCTGTGGAATCTTCTATCGATTTCATCAACATGGCGACTGCGCTTTCAACGAACAGTATTAGAGGAAGATTCCCTTCCTGCAAGGTATACGGATTAAAATACATGGGGCATTCGAGAGATTTAATGGAGAATGGAAATGGGTTGTTTATTTCAGAGGACCAGCTGCCGGATCCGATAGTGGATCTTTTCAAGCCTTTGGGGGAAATAGTAAAGGACAGTGAAGACAGATTATCAGAAATAAACAAACTGGCTACATTTTTTGCTGTCAAGACAGCAGTCGAAATCGAGGATGATTTTATCCGCAAAAATTATCCCCCTGCATACATCAAAAGAGCTCTCGCCTCCCTGGCACCTGAAGTTATCCGCTCTTACAGTGAAGGCACCTTGGGGCATTTTGCACAGGAGATTGTCAATGAAATACAAAAGTCCACTAAAAAAGCTGCTGATTAAACTAGTTGATCAGCAGCTTTTTCTATTAGAACAATCTTTCCAGTAAAAACAAATAGAGCATCACACAAGCAACATAAACTGCCGCGAAAGGCATATTCCAGTTGGAGACTTTATAGGAATCTACTTTGATAATGTTGGACATGAGTCCAAGAGTGGCATTATATGGACCCACTAAGAAGGCGGAAACAGCCCCTGACAGCATGGCAACTGTCAGAATGTGAGGGGAAATCCCGATGGCTGCCGGGTTTACGCCTTCAATCATCAATGCAAGTGAGACAGCTGGATGAAGCCCCAGAAAGGCAAGCCCTAAAGGAATCAAAGGCAGGATAATCAGGAAAACTTCGACCCCTGCAACGTTTATAAAAGCTGCAATCCAGCCATAAAGGACTTCATTTGCCTTAGAAAAGTTAATAGCTGAGATAAAAAAGCCAGTTGATAAAAAGATGAAAAATTGATCCTTCATGCTCATGGCGAAGGAATTGAAATGGCTGGCAAGCTGATCGCCAAATTCTCTCCCTTTTTTTAAAATAAGGGACCAGCTGAATGCAAATGGAATAACGATCAAAGAAACAAGGATTAAGAAAGGCAAAGAAAACTGCGTCTCAGCAAGGGAAACAAGAACATTAAAAATAGCGATGGCAAAAAGGATTTGAAAAACTCTGCCCGGCCGGCCGGCATTGTTCACTTCCAGGGCTGCCGCTGTTTCGTGCACAGATTCTTCTCCAGCGTGCTGGAGTTTCATAGGCTGGGATTGACGGGAACCAATAAACCAATCCATTGCTAAGCCCAATATGCTCAGCGGAATGACATAGGGGAGGATGGATACCCAGCTGACTCCCGTCATCGTAATCACTATTCCCACAATAGGCGTTACTGGCGCCCAAATTAAAGGCATGGCAAACCCCCTGGAAATCGCTCTGCTCATGAATCGTTCTTTATTTCTCACGGGAAAGCCCCCGAGTGCCGGCCGGATTGAATAATACGTCATGGGAAGAGTGGCAAGATTCATAAAAATGCTAAAAAAGTAAGAAATTCCCGAAGTCATCATATATAAATGACCAGATGTTTTTATTCGTTTTTGAATGATAGCCTGGATGCCTTCCCCGTACCGCCCAACTTTAATCGGGATGCCCAGGATCGGTATTAACGTAAACATGGTAAGCAAATCAAGCATTGGCCCAAAGGCAAGAATATATTGCTGCCACTCTGAGCCGCTTGTCCAAAGCAGGACAGCACCAAAAGCCAGGAACACGCCACCCAGAATCTGAACAAATTTCTTCGCAAGCCTAAAGGTCAAAACGACTATGATAAAACTCAGGACAGAGAGGAGGGGATCGATATTCCATTGCGGAAGCAAAGTGGACAGCAAATATAAACCAATCACAGTCAAAAATAAAACTCTCAGCATATCAGACACCCTCGCGATCTTTAATGAAGTGAATATTGAATTGTATACCAAATTGCAATAATCTCTTTATTTGTTCAAAATTCAGCCGCGTTTTATATGAAATTTTGGTATTTGGTATACAATTTTGTTGTAAATTTTTAAAATCCATAATATAATTAAAATAACAGGTTAGAGAAAAAAGGAGGCTGCCCCCATGTTCCATTTTTTATTTGGATCCAAATATGCAATTGAGAAAACAGAAAGAAAATTAGCCCGTTTAAGAAGAACATTAAAATTCTAGTCAGGCCGCCATTATTTGGCGGTTTTTTCTATAGAATAAGAAAGTTAGAAACTTTGAACTCAGAAAACTGTATAGCGCAAACACCCTACCCCTCCAGGTGAGGCCACCAGGACAAGGAAGGCTTCGTCAGCCTTAAACATCGCACGACCGAAAGCGGTAGCTTTTGGGAGGAGATGGCGTTCTTAGTCAGCGTTCCTTCTTGGGCAACTCGCTACCCCTTTACATGTGAACAGAAAACCCGGAAGAAGAGCGGCTTCCTCCGGGTTTAGTAATGACATTTATACTGCTGCTTCATCGGTTTTTACCAGTTTGGAATGAATGGAGTCTTCGCTATTGCCTGAAGCTTTTACTATTTCATCCAATTCTTCTCTGGCAGCTTCCAGCGTTTCAAACCGTTCAAAAAATTTAACACCTATATGATTCACATACTCTTTACCATCATACTCTTCATAAAGCTGGATTTTCATATTCTCATCCAAAACTTCCGCGATTGTGTACTTTGCCTTCAGGTTATCGAAGAAATAAAAATGATATGTCTCAACCGGCTTTAGACCCTCGTTTTCAAGTATCGTCTGGAAAGTATCTTTATTTGTTAATACAATATATTTACCCAATTAAAACACTCCCTTAGTTTTGTTTGAAATTAGTTACAAAATCCAGAATTGATCATATGTAGCTCGTGAGGCAACCTCCTCTTCTTTGGGATATTGTATACCATTCCACTTACGTTTATTTTATACTATGGTTTTGAAATATTCAATAATATATTCTAAATTTTTTAATAATTCGGTGAAAATCAGTTCTACTTTTCTTTAAAAAGATAGAGGTGAGTAAAAAGAGTGGGAGTCAATCTGGCAGATTAACGACCAAAAATAATGATCTCAAGAAAATGGCAGTTAATCCCGCTGATTAACGACGGAATTAATCGAACTCAAAGAAAAAGGTATTTAATGCGGCCGGATAACGACGAAAATAATAAAACTCAAAGAAAATGGTAGTTAACCGAGCTGATTAACGACGAATTTAATCGCACACAAGGAAAAACGGTACTAATTGGGGCTGGATAACGGCGAAATTAATCGCATTCAAGGAAGAATGGCAGTCAATCCAGTAAAAGACACCTTCCTAAATTCGCCAAACACAGAAAAATAAAAAACGAGTTTGCTAATCTTCCCGAAAGGTTGTATACTTTGAAAAAGTATCTAAATTTTTAGAATAAACTGAAAGGGGTAATTTTATGCCGAAGGTTACGCTTCATGTGGATGGGGAGATTGTGGAAAAGCAGGTAAAGGATAATGCTAATTTGGTTGTTCTGGCAGGGATCCGCCAGTTTCCGGAATTAAAATATGGATGCGGCATGGGAAGATGCACAAAATGTACGTGCATTGTATTAAATGGGGGAGATGATCTCGCTCCGCCAAATTGGAAGGAAGAAAAAATGCTTGGCGACAAAGTGAAGGAAGGGTACCGGTTAACCTGTCAAATGACCATCCAAAACGACATTGAAATATCCCAGGAAAACATCTCTATAATGCCGCCAAAGAAAACAACTGCAGCTATTTCAAAGTAGTTTTTTATTTTTATTATTAGATGGTATACAAAATACCTAAAACAAGCGGGGTATCAAGAAAATGAATTGTTTTGATCTTACTAAGATGACATGGAAGGAAGTCGAAAAATCACTGGAAACAGTAGAGTTTGCCATTATTCCTGTGGGAGCACATGAGCAGCATGGTCCACATATGGTGGAAAGCTGTGATGCGGTGCTTGCGGAGAGAATGGCATTTAAGCTGGGGCAGCGAATGTTTCCATATGCTATTGTGGCGCCGGCTGTTAACATGGGGGTTTCCGAGCATCATATCCATTTTCCAGGAACAATTGCACTTCAGCCTGCTACTTTGATTGCAATTCTTACAGACATGGTTTCTTCACTGAAACAGCATGGCATTAAGAGGTTTTTATTTTTGAATTCACATGGCGGAAACCAATCTGCACTGAATCTTGCGGCCATGACCATTACAAAGGAATTGGAAGTAGAAGTCTACTATGCAAAGACCACTGCATCTGCAAAGGAATCTATCGGGAAATATGTAAAATCTCCTTTATTTGGCCACAGCTGCGAACGTGAAGTGTCTGAAGCCCTGTATCTTGCTCCTGAACTGGTAAGAGAGGACCTCTTGGAAAAAGGAGATATCAAGGAAGGGGGAAGATGGGAAAGACTTCGGCCTGGGAGAGCTGTCCAGGGGTTTTATTTCTATGAAGAAATGACTGGAAACGGCTGTATTGGTGATGGCCGGCAAGGGAGCAGGGAAATTGGAGAGCAAATCGTTGAAGAAGCCCTGGATAATCTCTCTGAAGAACTTTCCGAACTGCTTGATCTGAAAGAGGAGCTGCTTTATTAATTTATTGGAATCTATCATCAGAGAAAAAATAATCTTTAAAAAATTCTAAAAATTATGTTTACAATTTAAAAAGAATAGGTTATGATTTCCTTAAGGTATACCAAAGACCAAAAAAACAGAATTAAATAGGGTTGTAAATTAGCAACCTATTATTTTTTAATAAGTTTTGGTATACAAAATATCAAGTGCCAATTGGTTACATAAATTTCGAGGAGGAGTTTACAAATGCCAGAGTTATTATCGAAAGATGAATTTCGCAAAGAACTAGAGGAAGCCATTAAAGGAAACCATAGCCAGAAAGCTCCATTCACTGTAGCATGGGCTGAAGGAAAACTGGAAAGAAAGCACTTTGCCAAATGGGCAGAAAACCATTATCACTATGTTGGACCTTTTGCTGACTACTTAGCGTACATCTATCACAACACTCCAACCGACCCGAAATTCGAAGCAGCAAAAGATTTTACACTTCAAAACATGTATGAAGAAGAAATTGCGGCAGACCGTCATACAGACTTGCTGATTCGCTTTGCTGAAGCATGTGGAACAACCCGCGAACGAGTGATTGACCCAGAAAACATGGCTCCAACCACATTAGGCCTGCAAAGCTGGTGCTATGCAGTAGCTGCCCGTGAAAACTTCGTTGTTGCAACGGCTGCTCTGGTTGTCGGCCTCGAGTCCCAGGTTCCGGACATTTATCGAAAGCAGACTCCAGCTCTCCGTGCACAATACGGATTCACAGATGAAGAAATCGAATTCTTCGATCTGCACATTGTATCTGACGAAATCCATGGAGAACGCGGCTACAAGATTGTTTTGGACCATGCAGATACTCCTGAATTACAGCAGCGCTGCCTTGAAGTAGTCCGCACAGGTGCGAAAATGCGCCGCATGTACATGGATGGCCTATGGAGAGAATATCTTGAACAGGATCTTGGATCTCTAGTAGAAACAAAATAATAAGTATTATCCAGGCCGTCACACTAAATCTTGTCCATCGAGGTCTATGTGGCGGCCCTTTCTATAATAGGAGAAGCTGGAGCAGGAAAGGGAGAATTTAACAGAGAGTAAGGTGATAGGTTTGATTACAACAAAGGTAGAAACATTTAAAAACTATATTAATGGCGAGTGGCAGGAATCCGCGAGCCAGAAGAAGTTTTATAGTGTGAACCCTGCAAATACGGAAGATGTTGTCGGTGTTTTTCAGGCATCCAATGAAAACGATGTGAACGAGGCAATTGAAGCAGCCAGTGAAGCTTTCCCTGGCTGGGCAAAAACCGCTCCATCCAAGCGCGCTGCCATTTTAAACAAGGCCGCAGCACATCTCGAAGAAAATGTGGCCCAGTATGCAGAAGAACTGACAAGGGAAGAAGGAAAGCATGTCAATGATGCGAAAAATGAAGTGCTGCGCTCCGCACAGACACTTCGCTATTATGCGGTCGAGGGACAAAGCTTTACAGGTGAAACCTTCCCGAATGATGATCCAAATATGAAAGTTTCGACGGAAAGAGAGCCGCTTGGGGTGGTAAGTGTGATCACGCCATGGAACTTTCCAATCTCCATTGCTGCGAGAAAAATTGCTCCGGCTTTAATTACTGGAAACACAGTTGTGTTCAAACCTTCTTCAGATACCCCTCTAATTGCCGTTCGGCTTGTTGAAGCGCTGCACGAGGCCGGTATACCAAATGGCGTTTTGAACTTTGTTACTGGGAAAGCATCTGATGTTGGTGATTTACTGGTCACCCATCCTGCAGTCAAGGCTGTCACTTTCACTGGTTCTACAGCTGCAGGAGAGGACATCCATAGTAAATGCTCATTCACCACCCGCACTCAAATGGAACTTGGCGGAAAGAATCCGCTTTTAGTTATGGACGATGCTGACCTTGACCTTGCGGCTACATTAACAGTGAATGGCGGGTTTTCTTTGACTGGGCAGGCATGCACAGGAACAAGCAGAGTGATCGTGATGAAGGAAGTAAAAGAAGCATTTTTGGAGAAATTGATTGAAAAAACCAGCGCCCTTAAAATTGGCAGCGGTTTTGAAGAAGGAGTTAAGATCGGCCCGCTTGCAAATGAAAGACAGCTGAAAAATGTCCTGAATTATATTGAGTTTGGCAAGGAAGACGGTGCTGATCTCGTATATGGCGGTGATCACCTCACATCAGGTGAATATGAAAAAGGATATTTTGTGCAGCCAGCCATTTTTACTAATGTTAAACCAAATCACCGCATTGCCAAGGAAGAAATTTTTGGCCCTGTCATTGCCGTGATCGAGGCAGATACATATGGAGAAGCCATTGCGATTGCCAATGACGTTGACTATGGATTATCTGCTTCTATTGTGACAAATAACTTAAAAACAGCCAGCCAGTTTACGAAAGATATTCAGGCAGGCACCGTAAAAGTGAACCGGACAACAACCGGCAACTTAATCAATGCACCGTTTGGAGGATTAAAGCAATCCAGCACGGCTACTTTCCGGGAGTCAGGAAGAGTCGGCCTGGAATTTTTCACTCAGGTGAAAACCGTTTATATTGGCTATTAAATCAAAAGGAGAACGATGATGAAAACTGCTCTAAAACTTGAATTAGAAGAAGCAAAATTGATGATTGAAGCAGCAAAGTAAAAATCTGCGTAAATTAATTTGTTTGAAAACATTGCAATTGTCGATGACGGCGGAAGTGTGATTGCCCTGGAGCGCATGAATGGTGCAAGAATTACCGGGCCTGAAATTGCGATTGCTAAAGCTTACACAGCAGCAGGCCATAAACGCTCCACCCATCTATTCAACAAAGAACCGAATGGGCCTGCTCTTCCAGGCAATGAGGCATTTGGCATCCAGCATATGCTTAATGGCAAATTTGCTGTGTTTGTCGGAGGGTTCCCGATTGTGGTTAATGGTGAAGTCGTTGGCGGAATCGGCATCAGCGGAGGAAATGGCGAGCAGGATACGGCTGTTGGGACCGCTGCATTAAAAGCCCTTCAATCTTATTTGGAGAAAGACGGCTATGAAGTCGTAACCGAGGCAGATATTAAAAAATAATAGAAAGGGACCTCATTCGCTGTTAATAGATAGCGGAATGAGGTCCTTCTTCAGTCAAAAGCACCTAAATAAGGGGAGGAACGCATGAAGCCTTATCTTGAATTGGCGATTGGTTTTGCACGCACCGGTGTGACAGGGTATGGAGGAGGTCCTTCGACAATACCTTTGATTGAATTTGAAGCAGTTAAGAAATATAAATGGATGACGGAGGAGGAATTCGGGGAGATTCTGGCATTAGCTAATACGCTGCCAGGACCTATTGCTACGAAAATGGCTGCCTATATCGGCTATAAAGTGAAAGGCAGCATTGGTGCCGCTGTAGCCATCCTTACGCATATCCTGCCCTCCATTATTGCCATGCTGGCTTTGCTTGGCGTTTTATACTCATTCCGCCAGTCCCCGATTGTAAACGGAATGGTGCAGGGTGTGACACCTGTCATCGGCTTTATGCTGGCAGAGATGGCATACCGTTTTTACCAGAAAGGAAGCCAGGGCTTAGGGGTGCCGAAAAATCTCATACTGGCTTCCGTATCACTGGTATTTGTTCAGTTCTTGGAATGGCATCCCGGTATTTTAATTGCGATAGTCTTAAGCACTGCATTTTATATTGCCCATCAGAAGGAACAGGCGAATAAAAAGGCAACTGAAGAGTACATGCCAGTAAGGGAGAAAAGTTCATGATATATTGGGAGATCTTTTGGGCATTTTTTGTAGCGAATCTATTAGGTTACGGAGGGGGACCAGCAACGATTCCCCTCATTCAAATTGAAGTAGTGAACAACAATAACTGGATGACACTCTCTGAATTTGGGGATGTTCTCGCCATTGCCAATGCGCTGCCGGGTCCCATAGCAACGAAAATGGCCGGATTCATCGGCTATGAATTAGGCGGGGTTTTAGGAGCGGCAGCAGCTTTAGCAGCTACCATCCTTCCATCCGCTTTGGCTGTCATTGCGCTGTTTAAGTTTGTTAATTTATTCAAAGATTCCCCTAAAGTGAAGCTAATGACCAAATCCGTACAGCCGATCATTGCTGTCCTCCTGGCTGTCATGGCCTACCAGTTCTTTTTGACAGCCTTTGAAAACAGCGGAATGCTGCATCTTATACTTCTTGCAGCGGTTAGCTATTTAACATTAATCAAATTCAAGGTTCATCCTTCGCTTGTTATATTTGGAGCTTTATTTTATGGAGGGATCTTTTTATCTTAACCTATAAAAATAGGAGGTGAAAAAATGGATAGAACATGGGAGGAAAACAACTTAATATCCATACGCGAACATGCGTATTTGTACCTGAAAAAACTCATTTTAGAAGGAGAATACCAGGCAGGAGACAGACTGGTAGAAAGAGAGCTTGCAGCCAAGCTCAACATTAGCCGCACACCGATTCGGGAGGCTCTGTTCAGGCTGGAATCTCAAGGTTTCGTGAAAACAGTTCCCAGAAAAGGGGTCGTCATCTCCAATATTTCAGAGGATGAAGTATTGGAGGTATTTACGATTCTTTCTTCCCTGGAAGTACTGGCTGTAAAGCTGGCAGCACAAAGAATGGATACAGCTACTCAAAAAGAACTGGATCTCAAAATTAAGGAACTGATGGAGTTAAGTGAACAGGATGAAGAAAACTTCAATTCCGAACATATTCAAATGAACAGGCTGATTAATAAGGCATCCAAAAGTCCAAAACTATATGAAATCCTATCAGGGTTGATCGATTTTATTCATATGGCGGCCAATATGGGATATGAAACACCAGGAAGAAGGAAGGACTCCTTAAAAGAACATATCGATATAATGAGGGCACTGCGCGATAAAGATGCCGAAATAGCTGAATACCTGATGAGGATTCATATTGAGAATTCGAAAAAGGCGTACATGGCCTATGTGAACCGAATTAAAAAGAGAGGGACTATTAAAAACTAAAAAAATAAAAAGTTTAGTATTGTCTGAATATTAAATTTATGGTATATTGTATACCAAGAACCAAGAAGCGAAATTACAGGGAGGAATTCATTCATGCCGAACATCCATTTTGTCAACAGCAACAAAACTCTGGAAGTGCCTGAGGATTCTAATATATTACGAATGTCGCTCCGCTATGATGGAGATCTGCCAAATCGCTGCGGCGGCGGAATTTGCGGCACTTGTGTTTTTAAAACCGAAGCAGGAGCAGAAAACCTGGACAACGTAAAAATCCAGGAAAGAAGAAAGCTGGGTGAAGAGTGGCTGGAGAAAGGCTATCGTTTAGGCTGCCAGACATTTGTTACAAACGGGGATATCACCATTTCATGGGACGATGAAGTGACAGATCAGGTGAAAAAGAGAAAGCCGGATAAATTAAAGCAAACCGTTACAACAGGAAAATGAGATTACAGATACTGCATTCTGTAATGGACGAAACGAAACCAACGGCGTTAGCCCGTTACAGAATGTAAAGTATATAGAATCCCAATAAAATAGAAGAAGGTGAAATTATGTGGGTTTGCAGTACACACTTGAAAGAAGCCATGCAAATATTAAAAACTCCTCATATTCGAAAAGCTCCATATGAAATCAAATGCTCACTTTGTGAAAATCATGCTTTCGCCAAAGTCTATTATACTCACCGCTCATTTAAATTCACTAAACAACTATATTCTTCATTAAAACAAAGTGTTTCCCAGGAGGCATAGCCATGAAAGGGGTAAAAAAGGGAATAGAAGAAAGAATGGAAGAGCTGAATATCCAGCTCCCTGTCTTAGCTGATATCGGAATGCCTTTTGAACCGGGCGTTATCTCTGGCAATATAGTCTTTTTATCCGGACAAACACCAAGAGTAGATGGTGCGCAAAAGTATGCAGGTATTGTCGGGGCAAACATCTCGATCGAAGAAGCAAAGGATGCGGCACGTATTTGTACGCTGAATTTGCTGGCAGCCCTTCAAGGAATCATTGGAGATTTAAATAAAGTAAAAAGAATCATCAAAATGGATGGATACGTTGCCTCAACAAGCGACTTTAATTATCATCCTATGGTCATTAATGCTGCATCAGATTTGCTTCATGACATTTTCGGCAAGGAAAATGGACATGCCCGCAAAGCAGTGGGGCTAGCATCCCTTCCAGGCGGAGCCCCTGTAGAAATTGAAATGATCGTTGAAATAGAATAACTTCCAAACAAGGGCTGCTCATGTATTGAGCAGTTTTTCTATTTATGCTCCATAAATAAAATTCTAGTATGTTTTCAAAAAGGATAAAGGAGGATGTAAGCTCAAATAAATATATGTAAGGGTTTTCATGTTATCCAGCTTTAAATCTGCTATATTTAAATAAATATATAAGATAACCTGAGAATAGGTGATTCATATGAAGAGCTTTCTTTCTTATTTTAAAAAATTCAATACACTCCGGAACCAGATTCTAGCAGTGTTTTTAAGCGTCATGCTGTTTGTCCTGTCATTTGTTTCAATCGTTGTCTATGACCAATTAGGCGGCTTTTTCAGGCAAAATGCAGAACGCCAGGTTCAGCAAACCGCTGCAGAAGCCAACGGAAGAATGGAAACGCTTTATAAACAAATTGATACTCTGACTAATCAGCTCATGACAAATAGTACTGTTCAGCAGATGCTGCTAAAGATGCTTGAAGGGGAAAGCATGGATTATGGAAAATTGGAATCCCTGATAAAAATCATCAATAATACATATGCATACTCAGATGGAATATCATCAATTGAACTGTATAATGCAGAAGGCAAAAGGATTTATCCATTCGATGGGAAAAATATTTTTAAAGTCGTCGAGTCAAAGTGGGTAAAAGCGGCTGACAAGGAAAAGGGGAAGCTTGTTTGGACAGGGAAGGATCAGGGGAACAGCAGCTATTCTGCTGCCATACGGAGAGTCAGTCTGATGGATCGCTGGTTCACGAATGGCGGTTATCTTGTCGTACGTATTTCCAACAGTTATTTTCAGGTACAGGGAAATAAGGAAGAAAACGGAAATAATGATTATATGATGCTTCTTGATCGTGACTTAACCCCTATTACCTATGATTATGGACTTGACATAAAAAGCATTATCCAGCAAGAGGAAAAATCGATTATGATCCAGAATCAGGAATATATGGCTGTTACCGAAAAGTCAGCTCTGACAGGCTGGACTTTTGTCATCCTGAAGCCGATGAGTTTTTTGCTGCAGGGCGTTTCAAAAGTTCGTGCTGTAATCATTTTAGCAGTTTCCATTGGATTCTTTTTATTTGTCATTTCCTCCATAGTGCTTGCCACCATGATCACCAGACCGATTAAGAAACTGACTAAAACGATGAAAAATGCCAGAATGGATGAATTAAAACTGAATCCTGAGAGTAATTCCTCACTTGAATTTATTGAATTAAATAACACCTACAATAAAATGGTTGAAAGGACCAACCACTTAATACAAGTTGTATATGAAAAAGAATTGCTCCGGTCCCGAACTGAACTGAAGGCACTGCAGGCCCAAATTGATCCGCATTTTCTTTACAATACTTTAAACGCACTTTACTGGTCCCTGGAGGAGAAAGAGGAAGAGGAATTGGCTGAGATTGTTATTTCAATGTCGGAACTTTTCCGATATACAATCGGGAATCGCAGCTCAGCTGAATGGGTTACCATACATGATGAACTTGATCATATTGAACGGTATATGCGCCTAATGAAAATGCGGCTTGGCGAAAGACTGTTATGGAAAATTGCTGCACCGCCCAAGCTCCTTGGTGTGAAAATACCAAAACTGATTTTACAGCCATTAGTTGAAAATGCTATACAGCATGGAATTGAAAATAAGAGAATACAAGGAACTGTCCTTATCAAATTAGAAGAATCAGCCGGTGGGGACTCAATCAAAATTACGGTGCAGGATAACGGCCCGGGTATTGATCAGACCGAGCTTCATCAGTTAAACGAAGAGATAAAAAAAGAGAATGTTTCTTCATTTAAAGGGATCGGGATGGCGCTGACAAACGTTAACAAAAGGCTTAGCCTTTATTATGATGCCTATTCTCTTGGCGGACTTCATCTGGAAAGTGAGTTGGGTTCAGGCACTAAAGTTGTATTCGAGATACCTGCGGGGGAGGGAAATAAATGTGAATACAAAGATAATCTTAATTGTGGATGATGAAGAAACAACAAGACAGGGGCTGAAAAAGACACTAGAAGGATGGTCAGCAGGGAGATGTGAGATTCTAAGCGCAGCTGATGGGCATGAAGCTTTAGAGTTATTCAGGAGGGCCAAAGTGAACCTGCTTATTACAGATATATGCATGCCAGAAATGACTGGATTGGCACTGCTGAAAAACATTAGAAACCAAGGATACAAGCCGGCTGTCATGATTATTTCAGGCTATCCTGATTTTGAATATGCCCAGGAAGCCATCCGGCTCGGTGTTCTCAACTATCTGGTCAAACCACTGCGGAAGGAAAGTCTTATAAAGGCTATTGAAGAGGCACTTGAAACGGAAGAACATATGGCCAGGGCAGATTATTTGGAGAAAGTCGCAGACCAGGGCCTGTTAGAACTGGAAGCAAAAAAAGAGTATGTAAATTCATCTGTCAAACAGGCCATTGCTTATGTGAACGAAAACCTTCCGGAACAAATTTCTCTTAAAGAAGTCGCTGATGCCGTGCACCTGAATGCCAGTTATTTCAGTGTAATGTTTAAAGAGCAGACAAGCATTACCTTTAGTGAATATTTGACAAGGAAAAGGCTGCAATTGGCGAAAAAGCTGCTCATAACCACGGTTTTGCCGATAGATGAAGTGGCCAGGCAAGCTGGGTATCAAACATCCAAGTACTTTATTAAGCTTTTTAAGGATTCGGAAGGTGTGACCCCAGGAAAATACCGGAAGATGACCGAACTTGATGAAACTCCTATCTAAAAATAGTGGAATTTTTCCCAATCGCGGTTACCTTACCGCGATTTTTTAGTGGTGTTATCATTAGAATTGTTAGAATAATCGAGAAATAGGGGGTTGGGAAATGTTTAAGAAAGCGCATTCATTATTACTTATTGGAGTGCTTATCCTGGCAGCAGCACTGGCAGGATGCAGCGGAAACACCGATACTGCCAGCGGTGATAACGGTTCCAAAAAAACTATTAAATTCATGCACTTGTGGCCGGCAGGAAGCTCCAAGCAGCAAAATCAGATTGTCACAGACATTATTGATCAATATGAAGCTGAGCATGAAGATGTGAAAATTGAAGTCGAAGTTCTGGAAAATGAACAGTACAAAAATAAAATCAAGGTCCTTTCATCTTCTAATGAATTGCCGGATGTAGGGTTTACCTGGGCAGCGGGATATATGACTCCATTTGTAAAGGGCAATCTATTTGCAGAGCTGGATGATGTATTAAATGATGGTTTGAAGGAGTCTTTTGTCAGTGGGACTACGGAAGCCTACGCTCTCGATGGAAAAACCTATGGGTTGCCTCTTGAGCTGAACATTGCACCTATTTACTACAATAAGGAAATTTTTGAGAAATATAATCTTGATGTCCCCCAAACTTACAGTGAATTTGAAGACATTGTTAAGACATTGACAGACAACGGTGTTGCCCCGATTGCACTTGGAAATAAGGACCGCTGGACAGGGTCCTTGTGGTACATGTATCTGGCAGACCGAATTGGCGGGGCTGAAGTTCTTAATAAAGCCATTGACCGCTCCGGTTCGTTCGAAGATCTGGCACTGGTATCAGCAGCTGAAGAAATTCAAAACCTTGTCAAAGAGAACGCATTTAATAAAGGCTATAATGGACTTTCAAATGACGAAGGAAAGGCTGAGTTCCTGAACGGCAATGCGGCAATGTATCTTATGGGAACCTGGGAGCTCCCTAATTTTACGACGAATGAAGAAATTCCCCAGGATTTCAGGGATAGCGTTGGATTCTTTAAATTCCCGACCGTTGAAGGCGGCAAAGGAAATATCGACAGCTGGGTGGGCGGCCCGGGAGTAGGGTTATTCGTAGCTGAGAATTCAAAGGTTAAAGATGAATCAAAAGAATTTGTAAAGTTCTTTGTTGAAAAGTGGGGAGAGCAATCTGTTGAAAAAGCGGGTGTAATTCCTGCGACGAAGGTTGATACCGGTAAAGTGGATCTTCCGGACCTGTATATTGATGTCTTAAACGAGTTAAATAAAGCCAGCAGCTTAACCTTATTTGCTGATGTCCAAATGAGTGCTTCGGTTGCAGAAACACATTTAAACCTTATCCAATCACTGTTCGGCAATGAAGTAAAACCAGCTGATTATGCCAAACAGCATGAAGAGGCTCTTAAAGCTGAGGAAGGAAATTAACAGCATTCCCGGAAAAGGATATATCTGCTGATGGGGTATATCCTTTCTAATTTTAACAGGAAGGAGCTGAAATGAAATGAATAAAGTGCTGTCCAATAAAAAAGTCATTGCACTGTACATCACACCTGCCCTTTTCCTGGTCCTTGCGCTGATCTATGTGCCGATTGTGCAGACAGGCTACTATGGTTTAATGAAATGGAATGGCATTGGAGAAATGGACTTCATCGGCTTAAAGAATTACAAGGTATTGATGAAAGATGCACTCTTTTGGAAAAGTGCATTGCATTCCTTTTTGCTGGCCCTGTTTTCAGCATTAAGTCTGATTGGTTACTTGTTCATTTCGATTATCCTCGCCTCAAAAATCAAAGGTGCAGATTTATTAAGGAAGATATACCTGATCCCCATGCTGCTGGCATCAGTCGCAATTGCACAGCTTTGGATGAAGATATACCACCCTTCAAATGGCATGCTGAACACAGTGTTAATGACTATTGGTATTGAAGATCCGCCTGCATGGCTTGCGGACGCCAATCTCGCACTCTATGCCATCATTATACCAATTATATGGCAATACGCCGGTTTTTACATTCTCATTTATTATGCAGCATTAAAAAATATTCCAGAAACACTTGTTGAAGCAGCAAGAATTGACGGGGCTTCTCCCTGGCAGATTGCCCTTAAAATAAAGCTTCCTTTGATTCTAAATGTAATTAAAGTAACAATTGTTTTGGCAGCCGTAGGCTCGCTGAAATACTTTGACCTGATCTATGTCATGACTGGAGGCGGTCCGAATGGAGCAAGCGAAGTAATGGCGTCTTATATGTATCAAAAAGCATTTAAAGGCTTTGACTTTGGATATGCAAGTGCCATCGGATTTTTTCTGCTGGTCATTTGTCTTGTTGTTACCTACATCATCCGCAGATTTACAGCTGCTAATGAAGATATCTATTAATGGAAGGGAGGAAAAGGTATGGAAACAGTAAAACCTGATGGCACTCCGCGTTTAGGAAATGGACTTGTCACAAAGCTTGTCTCAAAACCGATCATGAACCGTATAGCATATGGCATTATGTATGTGTTCCTGGTTCTTGTCGCCGTGTTTCAGATTTTCCCGATTATCTGGCTATTTCTTTTTTCCTTGAAAAACAACCAGGAAGTATTCAATAGGTCTCCATTCTCATTGCCTGAAAGCCCTAAATGGGAAAATTACGCAAAGGTTTGGACGGAAGGAAACATCAGCCTCTATTTTATAAATAGTGTAACGTACACCCTTGCAGCTGTCATTCTGACTGTTGTTTTAGCCAGCATGGTCACTTTTGCCATTACAAGAATGCATTGGAAAGGCAGCAGACTGGTGCTGGGACTGTTTATGGTCGGTTTAATGATACCGGTCCATTCAACATTGATTCCTTTATTCAGCACTTTTACCACTATCAATCTGATTGATAATCCGCTATCCATTATTCTAACTTACACAGCTTTTAACCTTCCAATCACCATTATGATTTTATTGGGCTTTTATGAAGCTTTGCCAAGGGAGGTAGAAGAAGCTGCAGTTATGGATGGGGCATCCATTCATCACATTTTCTTTAAAATAACACTGCCTATGACGATGCCGGTAATGGCAACGGCTGCGATTATTAATATGATCTATAACTGGAATGAATTTGTTTTTGTGAATACATTTATCAGTTCGGATAGCTTTAAGACACTCACTGTTGGAATCCAGAATTTCATTGGCCAGTATACTACGGATTGGGGGGCTATCGGTGCCACGCTGGTCATAAGCATCCTGCCAATATTAATCGCCTTTCTGATATTAAGCAATCGCATCGTTGAGGGGATAGCATCTGGCTCGGTTAAAGGCTAATGATTAAAAGCAGAGGAGGTCATAAAAATGCATAATACTCTGGGCAAGCTATTTACAATATGCGAATGGATCATGAAGCTTGCTTATGTTAACTTGCTCTGGCTTTTATTTACGGTGGCGGGGTTAATTGTATTTGGCTTTATGCCGGCAACCGCATCCCTTTTCACTATCGTACGCAAGTGGCAGATGAAACAGACAGAAGTGCCTGTTTGGGATACCTTCCTATCAATCTATAAAAAGGAATTCGCTAAATCTAATTTGCTTGGTTTCATACTTGTCATCTGCGCGGGGATCATTCTTTTGGATTTACTTTTTGTAAATGGATTAGAAGGGGGTCTGCAGCTGCTATTATTTGTACCGCTGCTGATTATATCTGCTCTCTATTTCATTACTCTGATGTATCTTTTTCCGGTTTATGTACATTACGATTTAAGAGTAACCGAATATATAAAAAATTCATGTCTGTTTGGAATCCTGAACCTGCCTCTTACCCTAATTTTAGCAGCCTCTGCCGGATCGATTATTTTTCTGCTGCTGAACAGTCCTGCATTTATTCCCTTCTTTAGCGCTGTTTCCATTACTTGGATTCTGATGTATGGGGGAATGTCCAGTTTTAGGAAAATTGAAGCGAGGCAAAATCACCGGCAGCCTGAACCGTTCAGGTATTCGGGCTTAAGCAGACATATTTAAGCAATTATAAAATGAAAGGTGTGGACAAATGGCACTCATACGCAATCCGATTTTAACAGGATTTAATCCTGATCCGAGCATATGCCGGGTGGGAGAAGATTATTATATTGCTGTTTCCACTTTTGAGTGGTTTCCAGGTGTTGGAATCTATCATTCTAAGGATCTGAAAAATTGGCGTCTGGCTGCAAGGCCATTAAACCGGATAAGCCAGCTGAATATGACAGGAAATCCGGATTCAGGCGGGGTTTGGGCACCTGCTTTATCCTATCATGATGGTCAGTTCTGGCTTATTTATACGGATGTAAAAGTGGTGGATGGCCAGTGGAAGGATTGCCATAATTACCTTTCAGTATGTGATAGCGTTGAAGGGGCATGGTCTGATCCTGTTTATTTAAATAGTTCAGGGTTTGACCCTTCTATGTTCCACGATGAGGACGGGAAAAAATATTTGGTCAACATGGTGTGGGATCACCGTGCCGGCCATCACAATTTTTACGGAATCGCTTTGCAGGAATATGACGAACGGAAGCAAAGGCTGACAGGGAAAGCGGAGGTAATCTTCAAGGGGACTGATATCAAACTGACAGAAGCTCCGCATTTGTATAAAATCAATGGTTATTATTATTTGCTGACTGCTGAGGGCGGAACAAAATATGATCACCAGGCCACCATTGCGAGATCAAAAAATATAAGGGGGCCATATGAAGTACACCCTGAAAATCCGCTTATTTCATCTTTCGGGTCACCGAGGAACCCTCTGCAAAAGGCCGGTCACGCCTCAATGGTACAAACTCACACAGGTGAATGGTTTCTTGTCCATCTTACAGGACGCCCCTTAACGAGAGAGGGTCATCCCTTACTTGACCCGCGCGGTTATTGTCCTCTAGGAAGAGAGACGGCCATACAAAGGCTGGAATGGAAGAATGACTGGCCTTATGTAACTGGCGGGAACGAGCCTTCCCTTGAAATAGAAGGTCCAAAGATTAAGGAAGCAAAGTGGGAAAGAGATTTTCCAGAAAAAGACGATTTTGATAGTGAAACTTTAAACCTTCATTTCCAGAATTTAAGGATTCCACTTGGAGACCATATTGTTTCATTGAAGGATAACCCGGGCCATCTTCGGTTATATGGGAAAGAAAGCTTAACATCCAAATTTACACAGGCTTTCATAGCGAGGAGATGGCAGCACTTTTCTTTTACTGCTGAAACTAAGGTGGCATTTGAGCCCCAAACCTTCCAGCAATCTGCCGGGCTCGTCAATTATTATAATACTGAAAACTGGACATCCTGCCAGGTCAGCTGGAATGAAGATAAAGGACGAATCCTTGAATTAGTTTCATGCGATAATTTGACATTCTCTCAGCCGTTAAAAGGGAATGAAATAGAAATCCCGGCAGAAGTGAAATATGTTTACCTGCGTGTTAATGTCCATATACATGAATATAATTATTCTTATTCATTCGACGGTGAGAATTGGACCAAACTTGCAGTTCCTTTCCAATCCCATAAGTTATCGGATGATTACATAAAGGGCGGCGGGTTTTTTACAGGCGCATTCGTCGGCATGCAATGTCAGGACACTTCCGGCCAAAATCAGTTTGCTGATTTTGATTATTTTGTATATAGAGGCGAATCTTAATGTAAATTGGGCTGCTCAGGTATTGAGCAGCTTTTTTCTATATAATAGAGAAAAAGGAATCTTTTCATTTTTACCGAATTAATGTACGAAGAAACATAGGGAGGATTTTATGCAAACATTTGAAAAACTTAATCGCAGGGTTTGGTATCAAACTCCTGTTTCCGAAACAGACCGTCCCATTTTAGGGGCAGTGGTTGGAGATCGAATGACTATGATGATTGATGCAGGCAATTCTGAAGCTCATGCCCAATTGTTTTTAAGCGAGCTGGAGAAGCAGCGAATACCTTCACCCACGATGGTGGTTCTGACTCATTGGCACTGGGATCATATTTTCGGCCTGCCTGCACTGGATATTAGATCGGAAGAGCACACGTCTGAACTCCAGTCACCTACCAGTATC
>NZ_CAXQGS010000123.1:0-29877 GCF_964223445.1 Cytobacillus sp. | reverse complement strand
GATTATTCAGTTGACTATTCCAGAATATGATTTATGATTAGGTTAACCGAAACGATGTTTTACTTACAAAACAAACATGTGTGGAGGTTAATAAAATGCCATTTATTGATGTCAATGATTTAACTATTCATTATGAAGTAGAAGGAAATGGTGAGCCGCTTGTTATTCTTCATGGACTGGGAAACAATTCACAATCCTGGAAAAAGCAGCTGGAAGGGCTGAGTAAGGAATTTACTGTTATTGCCTGGGATGCGCCCGGCTATGGCAAGAGTTCTGATCCTGGGGAGGAATTTACACAGTTCAGCCAATTTGCTGATGTTTTGAAGGGCTTTATTGAAGGGCTGCATTATCAATCTGTTAATCTATTAGGCCATTCAATGGGCTCAGCCATCGCGCTTGATTTCTGCAGCCGTTATCCCGATATGGTGACCAGGCTGATTATTGCAGATGCCACTCGCGGTGCCGCTGGGCAGAGTCATGAAGAAAACGAAAGAAGGCTGAAGAACCGCTTACATAATATTGATAAATTGGATCCAAAGGAATTGGCTCAGTTAAGAGTAAAAGAGCTTCTTGCGCCAAACCCGGATCCAGCAGTAAAGAAGGAAGCAGAACGCATCATGTCCCAGGTGAGGCCGATGGGCTATCGCTCTGTGGCTTTTTCACTTTCAAATTTAAATCAAATGGATATTCTGCCTTCCATTCCTGTTCCTGTCCTTGTTATTTGCGGGGCATTGGATAAGGTTACTCCTGTAAGCGAATCAGAAATTTTCCATCAGTACATCCCAAATTCAATTCTGAAAACCATTCCGAAAACAGGGCATTTATGCTATCAGGAGAATCCGGACTATTTTAATGCCCTTATTTTGAATTTCCTGCAGGGAGCATACAAAAACGAAGAATTAGCAGAAAGGTAACCATAGAGAAATACTTCCTATTTCTATCCTGGTTTTGTTAATATGTTAGTAAAAATGTAAACACAGGGGGTGACTTGCATGGCAAAAGAGGAAAAAGAGCGGTATAATGCCAATGCTCTGGTACGGGGATTGGAAATCTTAAAGCTCTTTAATGAAGAGCGTCCAACTCTGTCATTGGTTGAAATTGCAAAAGAATTGAATGTTAGCCGAACGGTCCCGTATCGATTATTGTATACCCTCCAATCGCTTGGTTATCTTGACCAGGACGAAAACTCAAAGAGATATAGTTTAACGCCCCAGGTATTGGAATTGGGCTTTTCCTATTTAAGTACGTTAAAACTTCCGGAAATTGCCCAGCCTTATTTGGAAACATTAAGAGATGAAACAGGGGCTTCCTGCCATTTATCCATTCTGGATGGGAATGAAGTGGTGTATGTTGGCAGTGCACCTGTCAGAGGGGTATCTGCTATTAATGTCAATATCGGACTGAGGCTCCCGGCTCATGCAACCGCAAATGGAAAATTGCTGCTTGCCTATCAGCCGCAGGAAAAGCTGAAACAGCTTTTTTATGGGTCCGAATTGAAGCCGTATACGGATCGGACCAAAACGTCCCTGGCTGATTTTCAAAATGAAATTGAAATAATCAGGGGAAATGGATACTCCATTACAAAAGGAGAGCTTCACCATGGGATTCAATCGGTAGCGGCACCGATATTTGATAAATCCGGCAGCATTATGGCTGCTATTAATGTTGTAGCAACAGAGGCAACATTCCATGATGAGTTTATTGAACAAGTAGCGCTGCCTAAAGTGCTTGAGATTTCAAAAAAGTTATCAGGCTATATGGGATATCATCTATAGGAATAAAAAGAAGGGTTAAAAGCTTGCAGCACTGCAAGCTTTTTTGTTTTGTATATAAAACATCATTTAGCAAATGAAACAAATTGAAATTTTTTATTGACTCAATTTTCGAAAAACTTTACACTATTAATAAGTGGTAAACATTGTTTTATATATAAAACACAGAATGGCTGAAAGGAGGGCAAAAAATACCACCAAAAATTTTTTTTCTTATGAAGTATAATATTTGAGAATCGAATGTTATTGAAAGCGGTTACAAAAAATGAATATGTTTCTTGAAAGGGGATCACAAATGCTGAAGGGGAACAAAAGATGGCTCTATATTGCTGTGCCTATATTCTTTTTCTGGTTTTTTGGACAAATTGATAAACTGGGAATCTCGGTTATTCAAACGGATCCTGGCTTCCTTAGTGATCTGGGGCTAACAGGGGCAGACAAAAACGCCAAAATTGGCTTAATAACATTTATCTTTACAATCTCTTACGCCGTTTCAAACATTTTCTGGGGCTTTGTTATTGATAAAGCAGGCCCTCGGAAAACCGCTGTATTCGGGCTGGTAATTTGGACTGCGACCATGATTGCAGGCGGTTTGTCAACTTCCTATGAGATGTTTTTAGTCAGCAGGGTTATTCTTGGATTCGGTGAAGGGATGATGATTCCGGTTTGCGGAAAATTCATTTCGAATTGGTTTAACCAGAGGGAACTTGGCCGGGCACAGTCTACCTGGCTCGCGGGCAATTATTTCGGACCTGCCTGTGGTGCCGTTATATTGACTTTAGTGCTTGCCACTTTCCATTGGGAAGCTGCGTTTTTCTTCCTGGCTGCTTTTAATCTATTTATTGTTATTCCAATGTTTTGGTTCCTTACCCGGGATACTCCTGAGGAACATTATGCAATTGATAAGGAAGAGCTTGCGTATATCCGCAAGTCTGATGGCACTGAAAAAACAAAGAAAAGCTTTGCCCAGGACTACCGCTACTGGATCGTTTGGTTTGGCATGTTAATGTCATCGTTTTTGTTTTTCGGAATAAGCATCTGGCTGCCTACTTATCTCGTTGAGGCGAAAAGTTTCTCAAGAGAAGCAATGACAGGGATTACCTCATTATCCTGGCTTTTTGCTCTAGGGTTTGTATTATCCTGCGGATTTTTGGCAGACAAAACAAGACGTCCAAGCTTGCTGGCCACGATTCTGTTCAGTTTAACGGCAGTATTCTTAACAGCAGCTATTTTTGCACCGCATCCGGTTCTGGCAGGTATTTGTATGGGCCTCGCAATGGGAACTCAAGGCGGAGTCTTCCATTTAAGCAATTTATTTATCGTGAAATTTTCGACCCCGGAAACAGCAGGGCGCGCTGCCGGTCTTATGGGATTCACAAATATTTTAGGCGGATTTTCAAGCTATATCATGGGATGGATGAGAGACCTTGCAGGCGGGGATTTTGGCCCATCTATCGTTATGCTTATTATTGCAGCGAGTCTGGGCTTCATCGCTTATATATTCACAATCAAAAAAGAGGCAGCGGAGCTTCGGATAGAACAGATTCCTCCAAATAGAAAAGTAATCGTATAAAAGTTTTATATTTAAAACAAAGTTTCAATAATTTAATTTTTCTCAATATTTTTAATTGACATATTAAATATTGGGATTTATTATTAACCTGTAAGTAAAACATTGTTTTATATATAAAACATAATAATAGTTTAGGAGTGATATTAAATGTCAGCTGAAAAGTTTGATGTGCAGGCTTTTGAAAAAAAATATGTAGCAAGGCTGGAAGACCGATCACTGGACTGGAATGTTCTTAAATTTCAGGAAGAAATTGATCCAAAGTATAAAAGGGCGCAAATGAGATATATTGGCCGCGGAGCAACAGCGAATAATGATTCAAATGTAATTGCAGCGGAACATTTCACACTCAGCACGATGGTCCTTCCAGCTGGATGTGTTGGACCTCTTCATCTTCACGATGATGTGGAAGAAGTATTCTTTATTCTTAAGGGGAGTGTAAAGGCTCTTATCCAGGAAGTAGGGAAGGAAGAAGTTCATGAAATTCGTCTCAATGAGCGCGATTGCATCAGTTCTCCACCAGGAGTGTACCGCGGCATTCATAATGATGGCGATGAAGAAGCGTTAATGCTGGTTATGCTTGGTGCCGTAAAACCAAATCTTCCTACATATCCGAAGGGGAGTGCTCTTGAGGAGCTTCGCATTCAGCGTGCGAAAGAAAGAGAAGCCATTATCAACGGAAAATAATCGTTTTCAAGCAAACTGGCAATCTAATAAATATTACCGGGATGGACCGCTAACACTTAAATTTGCCGGGTCATCCCGGTTCCTTTAACAAAAAAGGTTTCCTGATACACATGGCTGCATGCAACTGATTGAATGAAAGACTTATTACTTTGGAGGTGCATGGGATGTTAGGCATTACTCACTTGAGGCACATTAGTCTCATTACTCCAGTTCTTGAGGAGCAGGCTGAATTTTACGAGAAGATTTGGGGTCTTGATAAGGTATCCGAAGATGGGGATTCTGTCTATTTCAGAGGTGCTGGTTCAGAGAATCATATTTTACATTTGAAGCGGGGAGAAAAAGCGGGGCTTCATCATATTGCATTTGGAATGGTTGATAAGAACGCCGTTGACAGGGCTGCGGAGATTCTGGCTTCCAAGGGGATCCCGATTATTTCACCGCCGGGCTATTTAGATGAAGAAGGTAAAGGGTACGGGCTACGCTTTGCTGATCCGGAAAACCGCTGCATTGAACTTTCAGCATGGGTGGAAATGCACACGACAATCTGGAATAAGAAGAATGTTGATCCGGTGAAGCTGAATCATGTTGTCATGAATACGGCAGACCTGGATATGATTACAGACTTTTATACAAATATTTTAGGATTTAAGGTTACTGATTGGAGCGAACACCAAATGTCCTTCCTCCGCTGCAACAGGAAGCATCACTCAATTGCCTTCAACCAGGACCAGCATGCATCTGTCAATCATATTGCCTATGAGGTGGACACAGTGGACGAAGTTATGCGGGGGATTTCGAACGTCCGAAAGGCAGGCTATCAGGAGCTTTGGGGTCCTGGACGCCATGGACCGGGAAATAACATCTTCTGTTACTTCCAGGATCCTTCCAAATTTGTCATGGAATACACTTGTTATCTCGAAACCATTGAAGACGAGGAAGAATGGGTGGCTCGAGTATGGAAAAGGGTTCCACACCTGATGGATCAATGGGGAATAGCCGGACCTCCAAAACCTGAAGCACGTGCGGCGATGGGCGGAAAGCCAGATCCGGGCTGGATCAGCGTGAAAGCATTAACCTAAAGATATTTGAAAGGGGTATCGTGATGGACTTTGGTTTAAAAGGAAAAACAGCAGTCATTATGGGCGGGACTTCTGGAGTAGGCCTCAAGACAGCAGAAATGTTCCTTCAGGAAGGTGCCAATGTGGCAGTATGCGGCAGGAATGCCGAGAGGAAGGATAATGCCTTTGACCATTTATTGCATTTCGGATCCCGGGAGTCGATTCTTGCTGCCACTTGTGATGTAACAAATAAAGAGGATGTTACCCGTTTTGTCGATTCGGCAGCAGCCCGATTTCAGGGAATTGATATTTTGGTTAATGCAGCCGGACAAAGTGTTATGGGCCATTTCTTCGATATTACAGATGAGCAATGGCAGGAGCAGATTCAGTTAAAATATTTTGCCATTATCCATGCGGTACGTGCTGTTCATCCATATTTGGTGAAGAGCGGAGGCGGAAGGATCATTAATATTAATGCGACGCTCGCAAAGGAACCTGAAAGACATATGGTTGCTACAGCTGCTACAAGGGCAGGTCTTCTGAACTTAAGTAAAACGCTTTCCCAAGAGCTTGCATCAGACAATATCCTGGTCAACTCCGTAAGTCTTGGATTAATCCGTACAGACCAGTGGGAACGCAGACGATTAAAAAATGCACCTGATATGGATGCCGAGGAATATTACAAAGATCTTGCAGCAAAGCGGAAGATTCCGCTGGGCAGGGTTGGAGAAGCAGAAGAGGTAGCCAGTGTCATTCTCTTTTTAGCTTCAAAGCAGGCAAGTTATGTTTCAGGATCAACCATTGAAACAGCTGGAGCGCTGGGGAAAGCGCTTTAATTTCAAGCAAAGGCAGGAATGATTAGGATGAGCCAACAGGAACAATTGGAAATTGCGCCGGCAAAAGCAAATGAGTCAATGGAATTTACTGCAGCAGATGCAGTGGTGAAGGAACTCGTCCGTGCTGGAGTTGAGGTGGCATTTGGGATTGTAAGCATTCATAATATGCCGATCTATGATGCCATCCTTCGTGATGGGAGAATTCATCTGGTATGCTCGCGCGGAGAGAGCGGTGCGGCAAATATGGCAGATGGTTATGCACGTGCGACAGGAAAATTGGGAGTGGTCATCACGAGTACGGGAACTGGTGCAGGAAACGCAGCTGGTTCA
Organism: Cytobacillus sp.; assembly: GCF_964223445.1. NCBI lineage: Bacteria > Bacillati > Bacillota > Bacilli > Caryophanales > Bacillaceae > Cytobacillus > Cytobacillus sp. The sequence continues at coordinate 23,624 of NZ_CAXQGS010000123.1, read as the reverse complement.
CTGATTGAGTCATGGGCAGCAGGTGTTCCGGTCCTTCATTTGACAGGTGAGGTTGCATCACCGTATTTGGGAACGGGCAGAGGCTATATTCACGAGTGTAAAGACCAGCTGTCTATAATGGAGGGTTCTTGCAAAAAAGCGATGCGGCTAAGAAGGCCTGAACAGGCAGCAGCGGTTATCAGGCAAGCGATTAAGGAAGCTGCTGCTGCACCTTCAGGGCCTGTTTCAGTAGAAATCCCAATCGATTTCCAATCTGCGATTATACAGGATTATTCATTGGAAGAAGTGAATGTGCAGGAAAACAGCTCCATATCGTATCTTCCAAAAGAGGCGATAACCAAAGTCAGCCAGGCCCGCCGCCCGGTCATATGGGCAGGAGGGGGCGTCATTAGCGCCGGGGCTTCCAAAGAATTGCAGGAGCTTGCGGAAAGAATCGGGGCAGCCGTTATTACAAGCCAGTCAGGCAAGGGCAGCATTCCGGAGGATCATCCTCAATGTATTGGCCACTTTGCATCTTTTGAATTAACAAAGGATTTAGTGAAGAAATCGGATCTCCTGATCAGCATTGGAGTCAGATTCAGAGGGAATGAAACCTCCAACTGGAAAATAGAAGTTCCTGAAAATCATATCAGCATTGATGCTGATCTGCAGGCAATGAACAGAAATTATGCGGCTGCCATCGGGCTGGCAGGTGATGCTAAGCTTATATTGAGAAAAGTAAATGAAGAATTGGCTAAGGAATCATTTACGACGCCATCCGAAGAATATTTGGAAGAAGTGCTTTCAGTAAGAAAAGAACTGCGTCTTCAGCTGAGAGCTACGCTTGGACCATATGAAAATATTGCTGATGCTATGCGTAAATTGCTCCCGAGGGATACTGTATTGGTGCGTGACGTTACGGTACAGGCAAATGTCTGGGGCAGCCGATTATTTGAAATATATCAGCCTCGTACATCCATTCATGCTTCAGGCGGAGGGATTGGGCAAGGTTTGCCGACTGCAATCGGAGCACAAATGGGATGTAAGGATAGACAAGTTGTTTTATTAGCTGGAGATGGCGGCTTCATGGTTAATGTGGGTGAAATGGCAACGGCAGTACAGGAAGACCTTCCATTAATCGTCATCCTGTTTGATGATGCAGGATATGGCGTTCTCCGGAATATTCAGGATGCAGCCTATGGACGGCAGGTAGCGGTCGATTTAGTTAGCCCAGATTTCGTTTTGCTGGCTCAGTCCATGGGATTTGCTTCTGCGAAAATCGGTTCTTCTGAAGAATTCGCATCTGAACTGGAGAAGGCAATGGACAGGAGAAAACCATCCATGATTGTAGTGGATATGGAAGCAGTCGGGCCAATGGCGAAACCATTCGGAGGGCCGCCGGGCGCGGCAGAAGCTTTCAAACCGAAAAGGCTGTAAGGGAGTGATTGAGATGATTTCAACGTATCCATTTGTTTCAGGAAAATATTTAATAAGCGGAAAATGGATCCAGGCAGAAAAAAAGACAAATGTTATAAATCCGGCTGATCATCAGGAAGTCGTGGGCGAAGTTGCTTTATGTACAGAAGAGCAGGTTGAATTGGCCATTTCAGCAGCAGCAAAAGCTTTTGAAACCTGGTCGAAAAGTGAGATTGAGGATCGGGCTAACCGGATGAAGCTGGCTGCGGACGAGATTAAAGCAAGTGTCGAAGAGAACGTATCCTTGCTGATCCGAGAAAATGGAAAAGTGCTGGTGGAAGCGAAAAAAGACCTTCTGCGCTGTGTCGATATTATGAAGGAAGCTGCCGATGTGCTGCTGGAATGGTGGAAGCCTGAATCCATTCCCGGTTCCCAGAAGGTTCAAATCCGCAAGCGTCCCCGTGGTGTAACGGCGGTGATCTCTCCATGGAACTCACCAATGATCCTTACGTTTAAGCGGGTGATTCCGGCTGTTCTTGCCGGAAACACAGTCGTTGTAAAGCCGGCGACGAGCTGTCCGCTAACGATCATGTCATTTCTCAAGACAGTAGCTTCTTATTTCCCTGACGGAGTCATTAATGTTGTGACTGGTTCAGGAAGGGTTATTGGCAATAAGCTTTGCTCAGATTCGCGAATCCGGACCATTGCATTTGTCGGCAGTACGGAGACTGGCAAAGAAATCATGCGTGCTGCTTCAGGCACAGTGAAAAATGTCTACATGGAGCTTGGCGGGAATGATGCGGCAATTATCCTCGAGGATGCCAATCTGGATGAAAGCGCTATTAAGCGCCTGCGTTTCGGTGTTCTCCGGGCAGCAGGCCAGGTGTGCTCAGCCATTAAAAGGATCTATGTCCATGAATCACGATACGGTGAGCTGGCAGAAAAGCTTAGAAAAGAATTTCAGCATATTAAGGTTGGAAACGGCATTCAGCCTGATGCCGAGATGGGGCCTTTGAACAATAAGGCTCAGTACGAATATGTGAATGGCCTGATCGAACGCGCCAGAAAATCCGGTGCCACAGTCATCACAGGGGGAATTCAGCTTGATCCTGATTCCTGGGATAAAGGCTATTACATTCTTCCTTCAATCATTACCGGTGTGGATCAGAAAAGTGAAATTGTTCGTGCCGAACAGTTTGGACCTGTCATTCCGATCCTTCCATTTAAAGAGGATGAGGAAGTCATCAGCCTTGCAAATGACAGTGAATTTGGTTTAAGGGCTTCTGTTTGGACATCAGATGAATCCAAAGCAATCGAATTTGCAGACCGGTTAGAGGCCGGCGCCGTTTTCCATAATAATCATACCGTTTTTCAGGATCTCCATCTGGACTTCCCGGGCCTAAAGGAAAGCGGACTTTCACGTGAAACGCGGCATTGCGGCCTGGAGTTTTTTGCAGATTCCTATGGGTTTGCCAATTAGGGGGATACCGATATGAAATTAGCCTTAATCGGAGGCGGGAATATAGGCAGGTTCCTGCTTCAAAGCATTAATAAAGACTGCTTAATACCGAATGCGCAAATTATTGGCCTTCATACCCGCTGCCAGGAACAGGCAAAGGAATTATCACTGGAATTTAGTGCGGAAATCTTTGCAGACGTGGAATCCCTTTTAAAATCCGATGCCGACCTGGTTATAGAAGCAGCAACTGTTGAAGCTGTAGAGGAGTACGCTGCTTCCATTTTGCTCTCAGGCAAAGATCTGGTTGTCAGCAGTGTTGGGGCATTGGCAGACCGGGAATTTTATAAGTGCCTTGAAGAAATTTGCATTTTAAATAATACGAAAATTCACTTGCCATCAGGGGCAATCGGCGGCCTGGATGTTTTAAAAGCAGCTAAATCGATTGGTGAACTGGATTCTGTATCCATTATCACCAGGAAGCCTCCTCAGGCGCTTCCTGGTGCCCCGCTTGATGGCGAAAAGGTGCTTTTTGAGGGGTCTGCCGCCGAAGCCATTAGATTATTCCCAAGGAATATCAATGTATCCATTATTTTGTCTCTCGCGGGGTTAGGTGCCGAGAATACCGGAGTAAAAATCATATCCGATCCAGCAGTAAGGAAAAATAGCCATACGATTGAGGCAGCAGGTTCCTTCGGAAAGCTGTCGCTTCAAGTCGAAAATGACCCGATGCCTAATAATCCAAAGACAAGCTACCTGGCAGCTCTAAGCATCCTGGCTTCATTGAAGAATAGGGATGAGATGATCCGGGTTGGATGAGCCTGCTGCTATAGAGGAAGAGAATAGTAAATTCTTTTCCTCGCTCCTTGGAGAAGCTTATTTTAAGACGAAGGGGGAATTTACATATGATTAAAACGACAACTAAGAACTTAGAAGAAATGACCCAAAAAGAAACAATCGGCTACTTAAACGAAACAGTCCAGCCTGAGGCTGGATCCATTCCTGCTTTTATCCTCGCAGATCCTAAGATTTACGATATTGAGCATAAAAAGGTGTTTATGAAAACCTGGCTTTTTATTGGTCATGAATCAGAAATCCCAAATAAAAATGATTATATGCTAAGAGATTTAGCAGGCTACTCTATTATCATTACAAGAGATTCAGAGAATGAAATCCGCGGCTTTTACAATATGTGCACACACCGGGGGATGAAATTATGCCGTGCTGACAAAGGAAATAAATCCTCATTTGTATGTCCTTATCATGGATTCAATTTTAAAAACAATGGTGATCTGATTGGAGTGCCTCTGCAGAAGGATATTTATGGAACTGACCTGGATAAGTCCAAGCTGGGACTCCACAAAATAAGGATTGAATCGTATAAAGGCCTTATTTTTGGAACCTGGAATGAAGAAGCAGAGTCTCTTTCAGATTTTTTGGGCGATTTCAAATGGTATTTGGACATTTTAGCCGGGCGTGCTGAAATGGAAGTCGTCGGCCCTCCGCAAAGATTCATCATCCATTCAAACTGGAAGGTAGGAGCAGATAACTTTGTCGGCGATTCCTACCATACAATGGTCACTCATGGATCCATTGCAAAATTGGGCATGGTGCCCAGTGCAACATATTCTAAAAAGGGATACCAGATCCACACAATGAACGGGCATGGATTAAATCTGGGCACTCCTAATCCTGACTTCGCATTCCCTGAAGAGCTGAAATCGGAATATAAATCCAATTTAACAGATGAACAATATGGTGTGCTGGCCAATTTGAAAAATATGATCGGTAACATCTTTCCCAACCTGAGCTTCCTCATTTCGCATACAAAAGTGAAAGGGCAGCTGATTTCGAATACAACCGTTCGGATGTGGAGGCCAATTGGGCCTGATAAAATGGAAGTGATCGCCTGGTTCCTCGTAGAGAAAAATGCGGCAGAGGACTGGAAGAAACGTTCAAGGGATTCATTCATTTTAACGTTCAGCCCTTCAGGCATTTTCGAGCAGGATGATACAGAAGTATTTACTGACATAACCGCTGCCGCATCAGGTCCAATGCCTGTTATGAAAGAACTTGTTTACAATTATACGATGGGGATGCACCGTGAACCGGTCAGTGGTTTCATCGGTCCTGGTGTTGTCTACGATGATAAGTTTTCTGAAGCAAATCAAAGGAACTTCTATCGCTACTGGCTTGATCTCATGAACGCTTAAGTAAACTGGAACGATGCCTGGAAATGGGGGAATACAAAATGAGTTTAGAGAAAATGCTCGCAACCTATGAATTTGAACAATGGCTCTACAGAGAAGCTGAGCTGCTTGATCATATCGATTTTGATGGCTGGTTCAACCTTATGCATTCATCTCTGAGTTATCAAATGCCTGTACGCGTCAATAAAGAAGGCACTGAAAGGCCGGATTATGCGGAAGATATGTTTTCTTTTAATGATGATATAGAGTTGCTGAGCCTGAGAGTCGAACGGTTAAAAACGGATTATGCCTGGGCGGAAATTCCGCCTTCCCGCACTCGCCGCTATGTAAGCAATGTGAAGCTTTCCGACTATGTCCCGAATGAAAAAGCTTCTGTAAATAGTTATCTTCTAATCTATCGCAGCCGCAGTACAGACATCCATCATGACCTGATTTCAGGAGAACGGCATGATGAATTTATATATGAAGATGGCGTCTGGAAATTGTCCAAGAGGGTTTTCATTGTCGATCAGACGACACTCAATACCAGAAATCTTGCTATTTTTGTATAAGGAGGAGCATCCAGTATGGCACTGCTTAGCGGAAAATCAGTCTATTTGACCGGGGGCGCCTCTGGCATTGGATGGGCTGTTACAGAGAGTTTTATACAGGAAGGAGCCTTTGTAACTGTCTTGGATAAGTCAGCAGCTGGCCTCGAGCAATTGAAAAAGGAATTCGGTGATCGTGTTCTATGCGTGGAAGGGGACGTCACTGAATACGAGGATCACATTCACGCCGTTGAAGCGGCTGTGGAAGCGGCGGGGAAACTGGATGTATTCGTTGCTAACGCCGGCGTATTCGACGGGTTTGCCAAATTCAGCGAAGTCCCGCCAGAGGCCATGTCAGACGCCTATGACCTTTTATTTACTATTAATGTCAAAGGCTACTTCAATGGTGCAAAAGCTTGTGCAGAAGAATTGAAAAAAACAAATGGAAATATGATTTTCACGGTTTCCGGAGCCGGCTTTTACCCGGACGGGGGCGGAGTCTGGTATACAGCAAGCAAGCACGCGCAAATCGGCTTAATGCGCCAGCTTGCCTTTGAATTAGCCCCGGATATCAGGATAAATGCAGTTGCCCCCGGCGGCACATTGACGGCACTCAATGTCATTCATCCGCTTAAGCCGTTTGTGAAAGCAGTCGATCAGGATACAAAAGAGAAAAGCATTAAATCCCGAAATCCACTTCGCATAGCCATGACCAGTGAGGACCATGTTGGAGCGTATCTATTGCTTGCTTCTGATCAATCCCGTGCCATTACAGGAGAAGTGATTTCCAGTGATGGAGGACTTGCTGTACGGGGTTTATCCTGAGGAGAAGCGTTATTTAGGAGGAGTGTTTTTATGGCAGAAAGCAAAACCGCTAAAGTGCCATTGGCAGGAAATCAGTCCATTAACCAGCTGGCTTTTGTTGTTCGGGATATTGAAGAGGCAAGTGAAGCTTTTTCAAGTTTACTGGGTGTTCCGAAACCTGAATGGTTTTTAACAGGTGATCAGGAAGTATCAAAGGTAATTTACCGTGGAAAGCCTACTGCATCAAGAAGCAAATTAGCTTTTCTAAATACGCCAACTGTTCAATTTGAACTTATTGAACCGAATGAGGAACCGGGCACGATGCGGGAGTTTTTGGATAGAGCCGGAGAAGGCATACACCATATTGCCTTTGATGTGGAATCCATCATAGAGCGGATGCCGTTTTTCGAGGAGAGCGGATACTCATCACTGCAAAGTGGAGAGTTTACAGCCAGTGAAGGCAGATATGTTTATGCAGATACCTTGAAGGACTGCAAGATATTGGTTGAACTCCTGGAAAGCTCTGAGGCAAGAAACACTGCAGCTGCCCCAGAATTACAAAGCCCGATGCTTGGAACAAATAAAGTCGAGCAGCTGGCAATCGTGGTAAAAGATCTGGAGTTAGCTGCAGAAGCTTATTGTAAGCTTCTCGGTGCCGATATGCCACCCATTATACAATCAAGCCCAAGTGAAGAGACACAGGTTATTTTCAGAGGTCAGCCAACAGAAGGTAAATCTAGATATATGTTCATCAATACACCCTTCATTCAAATTGAATTAATTGAACCAGGTGATTCACCAAGTACTTGGCAGGAACATCTGGAGAAATACGGGGAAGGTGTCCATCATATTTCGTTTGTTGTCGATAACCTGGATGAAAAAATCAGATTGCTGGAAGGACTGGGATATCCTGTCATACAAACTGGCAATTTTTTTAATGGGAAAGGCAAATACGCCTATATGGATACAACCTCAATATTTAAAGTGATTATTGAATTACTTGAGAGATATTAAAGAATGGCCGAACGGCTGCACATAATAGTGCAGCCGTTTTTTAAAAGTTTCTTAGGTGGGGGTATATGTCTTTAAATACAAGTTGACAGGTCGGAATAGTTGGTTATATAATGTGAATAATTAATTCTGAGGGAGGAACAAATTGATGAATGAACGTTATCCTGTTTTGGACGGTGCAGAATCATTCTACTATGAAGGCAATGAGGTCGGAATCCTGATTACACATGGTTTTCTTGGAACTCCCCAGAGTGTACGGTTTTTGGGAGAGTCATTTGCCAGGCTTGGCTATACGGTTTTTGCTCCAAGGCTTAAAGGCCACGGCACACATTATAAAGATATTGAAATAACCTCTCATGAGGATTGGTTTGCTGAAGCTGAAAAGGGTTATCAATTCCTAAAAGACAGATGCAAATCTGTCTATGCCGCAGGGCAATCGATGGGTGGCGCATTGACCCTTTGGCTGGCTAATAAATATCCGGAAATTGCAGGTATTGTGTTAATAAATGCCGCTCTTCGGGTTCCGGGTTATGAATATTTAAAATGGAAAACATATCCCAGGTACATTGATGAAGGTGCACCTGATATTAAAAAAGTGGATGTAGAAGAAATTACTTACGGGAAAGTTCCGGTCCCCTCCATCTTCGAATTGCAGAAAATCATGGAAAGAACACCATTCTTATTGCCTTCCATTAAAACACCTGTGTTAGGCTTTAAGTCGATAGAAGATCATGTTGTGCCGGCAGAATGTACTGATTTTATTTTAGAGAAGATTGGCTCAGCGAAAAAGAAGGCTATATCGCTCTATAACTCTTATCATGTGGCATCCATGGACCATGATAAAGAAAAGATTGTCAGCATAACTCATCAGTATATCCAGGAGAATCAAGCAGGCAGCTTGTCCTTTGTGTAAGGACGGGCTGTTTTTTATGTTATGAAACTTTTTAAACATGATACCGTATTAAAAGAAAAGGGTATTCAGCCTTTATTGCAGAATAAGACAGTACATTTTACTTGGGAAGAAGATGATGGAAATGAAGGCGAGAAGTAAATGGCTCCGCATGTACAAAGTGTTTTCGTTGGCAATTCTCATTATTTTTCAAATTTACTGGTATAAATGGACCCGCAAATCAGAAGCAGAATGGGAAAATTTATGGTCTGGCATCGGGAAAAAATTCCGGACAACACTTTTTGAATTGGAAGGGCTGCTGATTAAGATTGGTCAGTTCATCAGTATCCGATCTGATTTGCTTCCGCATGCTTTTATCCAGGAGCTTCAAGACCTGACCGATAAGGTACCGCCATCGGAATGGAGTGAAATCCAGAGGATTTTAAACGAAGAATGGGGCAGTGAGCTCTCTAAAAAGGTGGTGGCGATTGAAAAAGAAGCCATAGCATCCGCTTCGATTGGAGAGGTATATAAAGGGTCTCTGCAGGACGGCTCAATTGTTGCCATTAAAGTGCAGCGTCCTGATATCCAATCAATCGTACATACCGACTTCCGGACCCTAAGTATTCTTGTCTGGTTTGCGGATCGGTTTGTCCCTATTCCTAAGGGATTCATTAATTTAAAAGTCCTATTTCAGGAGCTTAAGCAGGTTATTGAGCGGGAGCTTGATTTTACAAAGGAAAAGGAAACCTTGCTTTATTTTAAAGACCGATTTAAAGATAGTGAGATAGTTAAAATTCCCGATGTCCATCAGGAGCTTTGCACCTCAAAAGTGCTTGTCATGGAATGGGTGGAGGGAAAAAGGCTTAATGATGCAGCAGCGGTTGAAATGCTTGAAATATCCCGTCAGGATCTGGCACGCCGTCTGATGAAGATCTTCCTGCCGCAATGGCTGGAACCTGGGATGTTTCATGCCGATCCCCATCCTGGAAATGTGCTGTTCACAAGGGAAGGGCGGATTATTCTTCTCGATTTCGGCATGGCTGGTGAAATTTCAAAAAAAGATGCAGTCTCTTTTCAGAATTTAATTGAATCCATTCTCGCTAAAAACTACAGTAAAACTGTTGACTGTCTGTCACAGTTAGGGTTTTTACTGCCTGAAGCAGATGCGGGATCAATGGAAAAGCTGCTCTCGGATTGGATGTCATTTGATTTTTCTCAATTAAAGGATATAGACTTAATTGCTCTTAAGCTTGAGCTGAATGATCTGATTACTGCTCTTCCCATACAGGTGCCAACCCGCTTTGTTTTTCTGGGCAGGTCATTTATGACAATAGAAGGGGTTGTTCGCCATCTGGTACCGGAAGATGATCTTCTTGACCATGGCAAACCTGTTTTTAAAGAGTGGTTAAGCTCCCAGGGGAATAAATGGTCATTTATTTGGAGTATTATTCAATCCCAGCCGCTCTTTAAAATATTTTATTCAGCAGCGGAATTCCTGGAAACACCGCGTAAATTGGAAACAATGAAAGTGGCCGGGCAAAGAAGGCAGTTTCAGTTTTCAATCTATGAAAATCGGAAGAACCAGCTCTTTCAGCTGTTCATGCTAGGTTTAACTGGGTCAGGCTTTGGCATTTATTTAGAAGAAATACTGATCATGCAGTTATCCGCAGGCATCGCAGCCATTGGGCTTGCAGGGTATGGAGTGAATAGCTGGAGATTGCGAAAATGGCTGAAATATATGCCGGAAAGACGCAGATAATCAAAAGAGCCTATTTTTGGCTCTTTTTCACTATTTTGATATATAACCAGCTAGTTTATGATAAAATAATTAGTTAGGTAAACAATTATTCGGAAAAGGAGAGTACTCAGTGTGCTACTTCAAATAAATAAACAGCTGGAGAAAATGATGCCATTGATTACTCCAATAAGCGTAGTGCTAGGTGTTATGCTCGCTGGTTATATCAAGGATTTAGCCTTTATCATTCCTTTGGTTTTTGCGTTTATGACGTTTTCTGGCAGTCTGAACTCCAGTTTTAGCAGTTTAAAAGAAATCATTCATCATCCTAAGCCGCTTTTTCTTATTTTGTTTTTGCTTCATATCTTGATGCCTCTTTTTGCATGGAGCACCGGTAAACTTGCGTTCGGTGATGATTCCTTAACTATTACAGGTCTGGTACTGGCTATGGCTATTCCGACCGGCATATCGAGCTTCATCTGGGTTTCCATTTATCGCGGCAATATTCCGCTGACATTGTCCATCATTCTGGTTGATACCTTTCTGTCACCCTTTATTGTTCCGCTGACATTGTCTGTGTTTTTTCAGAAATCTGTACAGATCGATGCCGTGCCGATGATGGCTGGATTATTCGGAATGGTTGTTCTGCCATCGTTCCTTGGCATGCTCTTCAATCAGTTTGCAGGAAAAAGCGCCGCAGCCTTAAGCAGCCGCCTCTCTCCTTTTTCAAAGCTTGGAATGGCCATTGTGGTTATGCTTAATGGAGCTGTTGTTGCCCCGTATCTGAAGGAGGTCAATCTTAAATTGGTCCTCATTGGGATCACTGTATTTTGTGTAGCGTTTATGGGCTATCTTATATCCTTCATCATCGCAAATTTACTGAAATACGATCAGGGTACGACTGTGGCTGTTACGTTTAATGGCGGAATGAGGAATATCAGTGTTGGCTCTGTACTGGCAGTCACGTATTTTCCCGCTCCTGTTGCGGTTCCTGTGGTTATCGGCATGCTCTTTCAGCAGGTTTTAGCTTCCCTCTATGGGATTATCATGAAGCGCCATTTCAGCAGGAAGGTTCTGCAGGAAGGTCATTCAGTGTAGGGTTTAAGCTCCTGTTTCAGGAGCTTTTTTGTTTGCCATTATGTCATGGGATCAATGATTCAAGCTGCAATTTAAATATTTGGCTAAATTAACCTTCCGCACACAAAATCCAGCTGTCCGCACATAAAAAAGCGTTATGCGCACATAAAAATTTTTATCCGCACATAAAAAAGAGGTATCCGCACATAAAAAATTTTTTCAATCTAAAAGAGTGCCATCTGCATACAAAATTAGTTAGTTTCATGGCTTAACATGAAATAAAATACATAAATTTTAATAAAATTTAACAAAAAATATGATTTATCCCTTATTTTAACGGGTAGAATATCGGTGGAATATCGCGGGCGTTGAAATTATCTTAAAAAAAAGTTATAATAAGACGTTGTTAACACTACCGAGGGGGAAGTTTTTTTGTCAATCGAAATTGGAAGTAAGGTACAAGGAAAAGTAACAGGTATTACAAATTTCGGAGCATTTGTCGAACTGCCAGGCGGCACGACAGGTCTTGTTCACATTAGTGAGGTAGCGGACAGCTATGTTAAAGATGTGAACGAGCATTTAAAAGTTGGCGATGAGGTAACTGTTAAAGTGCTTAGCGAGAAGGAAGGCAAAATTGCCCTTTCCATCAAAAAAGCAGTGGACAGACCGGAAGGCCAATCATCTTATTCTCAGCGCCCGCCGCGCCAGGGAAGAGATGATCGCCGCGGCGGTTCCAGAGATTTCCGTTCTAAAGGAAACTTTAAGCCGAAGGAAAGCTTTGAAGACAAAATGGCAAAATTCTTAAAATCGAGTGAAGAAAATATTTCGTCATTAAAGCGCAATACTGAAGGTAAGCGGGGCGGCCGAGGCGGACGCCGCGGATAAGCAGCCCTTTAGATAATGGGAAACTCCAATCTGGAGGGAAGTTTCCTGACTGATTGGAGTTATCCTGTGATAAAGGCAAGCCGTTTACGGCTTGCCTCTTTTCGTTTAAATTTCAATTATGATTGGCAGGATCATTGGTTTGCGCTTTGTTTTTTCAAATAAATACTGCCCCAGTGATTTCTTAATGCTCTGCTTAATGACATTCCACTGGCTTTTATCCTGTTCTGGAAGATCATTGACGGTTTTCTCCGCAATCCGATTTATTTCTCTCAGCAGATCTTCGGATTCGCGTGCGTAGACAAAACCTCGCGATATCGTATCAGGTCTCGATATCATTTTGCGCTCACTCTTGCTCATGGTCAGCACGATCACAATCATGCCATCCTCGGACAGCTGCTTTCTGTCGCGGAGCACGATGCTGCCAATATCACCAACACCCACACCATCTACATAAGTATCTCCGGCAGGTACCCGCCTTGTCTGGCGTGCTTCTCCGTTCTCAATATCAACGACATCCCCATTTTTAATGATAAAAGTATGCCCGTCTTCAACTCCGATGGATTCAGCAAGCAATTTATGATGGTGAAGCATTCTGTATTCACCGTGAATCGGAATAAAGTATTTCGGCTTCATCAATGTGAGCATAAGCTTTAAATCTTCCTGATAGCCGTGGCCGGACACATGCATCCCTGTTGAACTGCCTGAACCGTATATCACGCGGGCTCCCAGCTTAAAAAGATTATCAATGATTTTAGAGACATCGCGTTCGTTGCCCGGGATTGGGGAAGCTGCTAAAATCACGGTATCCTCTGGATGAATCTCAGCATCACGGTAATTTCCTGTAGAGAGGCGCGAGAGGGCAGCCATCGGCTCTCCCTGGCTGCCGGTACATAGTATGCACACCTTTTCAGGGGCCAGATTCATCGCTTCTCTTGGATTGGCAATCATCCCCTCGGGAACAGTCAGGTATCCGCGTTCAATAGCTACATCCACAACATTTACCATACTTCGGCCAAGCAGCACCAGCTTTCGGTTTGTTTTAATCGCAGCGGCCACAACCTGCTGAACACGGCTCACATTGGAAGCGAAAGTTGAGATGATAATCTTGCGCGGAGCCTTCATAAATGCTTCCTCAATATTTTCCCCGACAATATGCTCAGTTGGCGAAAAGCCAGTCCGCTCAGCGTTTGTGCTTTCTGAAAGAAGGGCAAGCACTCCACTGCGGCCGATTTCAGCCATCCTGTGGATATCAGCATGCTCCTGATTTACAGGAGTTAAGTCAAATTTAAAATCGCCCGTATGGACCACATTGCCCTCTGGCGTATTGAAAACAATGCCCAGACAGTCGGGTATGCTGTGATTCACCTTGAAAAAGCTAACGCCAACTTCCCCGAAATCAAGGCGAGAGTCAGAATCAATGCTTATAAGCTCAGAATCACCAAGCAGGCGATGCTCCGTTAATTTTAATTCAATCAGCCCCAGCGTAAATCTCGTGGCATATACCGGCATATTGATTTTTTTGAGAAGATAGGCAACCCCGCCAATATGATCCTCATGTCCATGAGTGACAATCAGCCCGCGGATTTTCTCCCGGTTTTCCTCAAGGTATGTGATGTCCGGAATGATCAAATCGATCCCCAACAATGTCTCGTCGGGGAATTTCCCTCCAGCATCAATCACGACAATATCATTATGATATTGGATGACATACATGTTTTTCCCAATTTCATTGATGCCGCCCAGAGAAAATATGGATAACTGCTTACCGTTTGACTCCATATGCAAATCCTCCCACTTTAAGATTTTTCTTAGCATTCCCATTTGGATGTCTGAAATGTAGAACAGGGAGAAAAAAATAGTGCCGAATCGGTGACAAAAGACTTAATAAGCCTAGTGACAATCTTTACCGCTTCAAATGAGTTCCAATACTGAAATGGTTCTCGAATTTTACTGCATCACTATCCAACGGAAGACTTAAAAAAAATAGAAATAATTCAAACAAGAAAGTAAATTAGGGAAGAACTCCTATTGACGATGATAATCATTATCATTTAAAGTGTTCATGTAATCAGTAATGATAATCATTTTCAACAAGAATGAAGGAGGAAAAATAAATTTATGAGCATTTTGCAAATAGAGAAAACCAATGAATTTTATTTAAAACAGCAGGAAAGGCGCGAATCGAACGCACGAAGCTATCCACGGCGGATTCCGATTGCGATTGAGGAAGCCGAAGGTGTTTATGTGAAGGATGCAGACGGAAAAAGGTATATCGACTGCCTTGCAGGTGCCGGAACCCTGGCCCTTGGCCATAATCACCCGGTCGTTACGGAGGCTATCGAGAAGGTCCTTCATGATAAGCGGCCCTTACATACACTGGATTTAACAACACCTGTAAAAGAAGAATTTGTAAGTGAAGTGTTTAAAAGCCTGCCACAAGAACTTGCCAAAGGGGCGAAGATTCAATTCTGCGGCCCAACCGGAGGAGATGCGATCGAAGCAGCTATCAAACTCGTTAAAACGGCAACAGGCCGAAGGAGCATCCTTTCTTTCCAGGGAGGATATCACGGGGCTACACATGGAACGATGGCGCTGTCGGGAAATCTTTCACCAAAGGAAAAAGTCCAGGGATTGATGCCTGATGTCCACTTTATGCCATATCCATATGAGTACCGCTGTCCTTTCGGGGTTGGCGGGGAAGAGACACATAAAATCAGCAGCCGCTATATTGAAAACCTTCTCGATGATCCCGAAAGCGGTATACTGCCGCCTGCTGCCATCATTCTGGAAGTGGTTCAGGGTGAAGGAGGTTCAATCCCGGCACCGGTCGAGTGGCTAAAGGAAATTCGCCGAATTACAAAAGAAAGGGATATCCCGCTCATAATCGATGAAGTACAGACAGGCATTGGAAGAACCGGTAAGCTTTTCGCTTTTGAACATGCAGGCATTATCCCTGATGTTGTTGTTCTTTCAAAGGCAATTGGCGGAAGCCTGCCATTATCCGTCGTCATTTATAACCAGATGCTTGATCAGTGGTCTCCGGGTGCACACATTGGAACATTCAGAGGAAACCAGATGGCGATGGCCGCTGGAACAGCCACTCTTCGCTATATAAAAGACAATAAATTGGCTGAAAAAGCTGGCGTTTTAGGTGAAAAGCTTATGGTGGCGCTAAAGGTTCTGCAGGAGGAATATCCTGAAATTGGCGATGTTCGCGGCAGGGGGCTAATGGTTGGAGCAGAAATTGTTGATCCATCTGCACCAACCGGCCGAAAAGGGGAATTCAAAGCAGATCAGGCCCTTGCAAGCCGTATCCAGAGAGAATGCTTTAATCGAGGCTTAATCCTTGAAGTCGGCGGCAGACATGGCAGCGTTGTCCGTTTCCTTCCTCCGCTTATCATTACAGATGCACAGCTGGATGAGGTCATAAGCATCTTTACAGATGCTGTAAAGGCAGCAGTCAAATGAATCATTTTAAGCAGTATTTCTTATCTCACCACGCTGAAAGCCAGAATAGCTTTCAGCGGACCCTTTCTGAGGTCCAGAATTTACTTGGTGAATTTTACCGGCTGCAGCCGAACGTGTTCAACGGCAAAAAGGCAGAGGAAATTGAAAAGGAAATTGTCCTATTAGCAAACAGTTCACAAAATGGCGAGTCTCCGTCTAAGGTAATTGAGGAGATAATGGACAAAGTCGTAAGCAACAGTATCCATGTAACTCACCCTGGCAGCATGGCGCATCTGCATTGTCCCCCGCTGATCCCGGCCATCGCCGCTGAATTGATTATCGCTGTTCTCAATCAGTCGATGGACTCGTGGGATCAGAGCACAGCCGCTACTTATCTGGAAGAAAAAATGATGAAATGGATGTCAGAAAAGCTTTCGTTAGCCGATAGTGCAGACGGCACCTTCACAAGCGGAGGTACACAATCAAATTACATGGGATTGCTGCTGGCACGGGATCATTATTGCCAGACACAGTGGAATTGGGATGTAAAAAAACTGGGGTTGCCTGCTGAAGCTCATAAGCTGCGGATTCTTTGTTCAGAAAAAGCCCATTTTACTGTAAGTAAATCAGCTTCCCAGCTCGGGCTCGGTGAACAGGCTGTGGTGAAGATCAAAACCGATGCAGGAATGAGAATGTGCATTTCTTCTTTAGAAGAAGAAATCAAGCGCCTGAAATCTGGCGGTTATCACCCTATGTGCATCGCTGCCACGTGTGGAACGACTGATTTTGGAAGCATTGACCCTCTCGTGGAATTGGGGGATATCGCAAGTCGAAATGGAATGTGGCTGCATGCAGATGCTGCATATGGCGGAGCTCTGGTTATGAGTGAAAAACATCACGGCAAATTGGCTGGAATCAATCTGGCAGACTCGGTGGCCATCGACTTTCACAAAATGTTTTATCAGCCTATCAGCTGCGGAGCCTTCTTTGTTAAAAATAAATCAATCTTCAGGTATTTGTCCTGCCACGCAGATTATTTAAATCCCGAAGAAGATGAACTAGTTCATCTGGTGAATAAATCGGTCCAGACTACACGGCGGTTTGATGCTCTAAAGCTCTATATGTCACTAAGGATGGTTGGAGAAAGAACCTTTTCCAGCATGATTGACCATACGATTGGACTGGCAAAACAAACCGCCCTATGGCTAAGGGAAACACCAGGGATTGACGTGGTAAATCCTGAACCTGAATTAAATGCCATTGTCTTCCGGTTATCCGATGAAAAGGATGCTGATGGGCTTAACATGTACATTTATAAAAAACTTCTGCATAGCGGAGAGGGACTGATCGCTAAAACAAGAGTAGATGGCTTGCAGTTTCTGAAATTCACACTATTAAATCCGCAGACAACTATGGCTGAAGTGAAATTAGCTTTTGAATCTCTCATGCAATTTGCAAAAGAGTTCAAACAGAAGGAGGAAGCCCTTTGACAGATCATACTGTAATAGCACAGCAGGCAAGCATGCAGAGTTTTTTAAACTGCTATTTAAGAGAAACACAGCAGTTTCGGGTGTCTGAAAATTGGAAGCCTGAATGGGAAGGAGAAACACCTTCTACTTGGCTGGAAATCAAACTGGCCCAATTGGATATTGTTATTTATGCTGCGGTCAGGCACTGGTCTCTGACTGGAAGCCATACCTTTCAATTTCCGCTCTTTATGGAAGTCAATGGGAAGAGTGTTCCTCTTGATTATGTCACACTGGTCTCCCTGATCAGCAAGGAATTACTGTCATCTGCAGAAAGAGAAGGAGCGGAAGATGAGCTGATGCTGCGGGCGATTCTCAGCTGCCGCAATATTCAGCGCTATTTGCAGGAGCGTGAAGGGGATTCAGAAAGTCTTCAGAAAACTGACTTTACCTTTATTGAAGCAGAGCAGTCGCTGTTATTTGGCCACCTGCTCCATCCTACGCCAAAAAGCAAACAGGGAATGTCCTTTGAAGCGGAGTCTTCCTATTCTCCGGAACTAAAGGGCAGCTTCCAGCTTCACTTTTTTAAGGCGGACCGGGCGATTGTCTCTCAGGACTCAGCTGATCTGGCCAGTGCCGCAGAGATTATAATGGAGCTGCTGCAGAGTGATGAAGGATTTAAAGAAAAGTTTGGCCTGGACCCTAAATCTGTCTTCATCCCTGTTCATCCGCTCCAGGTGCCTGTTCTGCTAAAAGACAGGCAAGTGCAGGATTTGATTCATTCAGGTCAACTGGTCTATATCGGCCCTTACGGAATGCCATTCGAGGCGACGTCTTCCATGAGGACCGTTTATAATCCGGATTTTCACTATATGTTTAAGTTTTCAGTTCCGGTGAAAATTACAAATTCACTGCGGGTGAATCTCGAAAAGGAACTTTACAGGGGAGTAGAAGTGACGAGGCTGATGCAATCCCAGTTGGGCAATAAGCTCCAGGAACTGTATCCAGCTTTCCATATCATTCAGGATCCTGCTTTCCTGAATATTCCGTTGGATAAAGAAATCTCCGGATTTGAAGTGGTCATCCGTGAAAATCCCTTTTATGAGAATGACAGCAATATAAGTTTAATAGCAGGCCTTGTTCAGAATCATGGTTATGGCAGGCGCACCCGCCTGGAATCGATTATCCATGAAATAGCAGAAAAAGAAAATCGGATGACGACGGAAGTCAGCCGGGATTGGTTTGAAAAATACCTATCCATTACACTCGATCCTTTGATTTGGCTGTATGAAACTTATGGGGTAGCGCTGGAAGCTCATCAGCAAAATTCAATTGTCCAGCTGGACAACGGCTACCCGTCCACATTCTATTACCGGGATAATCAGGGATATTATTTTAGTGAATCAAAAGCTGAGCTGCTTGCCGAAATCATTCCGGATGTGAGCCGGAAAAGTTCTACACTCTGCAGTGATGATGTCGCAATCGAGCGCTTCCGCTATTACTTTTTTATGAACCATCTGTTTGGGCTCATAAATGGTTTTGGGACAGCGGGACTCGCTGATGAGGAAGCACTCCTGGCCGTTTTGAAGAAAAAACTCTTAAACCATGATCAAAAGACCGGGGGGAGATCCGCCTTGCTTAGTAGCTTGCTCCATTTGAAGGAGCTTCCTTGCAAAGCCAACCTGCTCACACGTTTTTATGATATGGATGAACTGGTCGGTTCACTGGAAACCCAATCTGTTTATACGAAAATCCCAAATCCGCTGCAAAAGGTGCTGATTGCTGATGAAGCCGGAGTTTAGTTTTTATGATCGGGAAGTGAATCAGGCCATATCCTTTGTAAAAGTCGAGCTGGAAAGGGATGCGGGGACCCTTCATAAATGGCACCAGGAGCGTCATGTCAGTCCATTCTGGAATCTAAACATCCCTTATGAAAAATATTGGACTCATTTGGAAGGCTTTTTGGCTGATACACATCAGACACTTTTTTTAGGCCTGATGGATGGAGTTCCAATGAGCTATTGGGAAGCGTATTGGGTTAATGGGGATGTGGTTGAAAGCTGCTATGATCCTCATCCTGAAGACCGGGGAATCCATCTGCTGATTGGTGAATCAGACTATTTGGGAAAAGGGTATGCTCTTCCGCTCCTGCGTGCAATGGTTCATTTTCAATTTTTACATCAGGGGACAGAAAAAGTAATCGCAGAGCCGGACATCCGCAATAAGAAAATGATTCATATTTTTGAGAGATGCGGATTTGAAAAAATAAAGCCCATTGAGCTGCCGGATAAGACGGGCATGCTGATGTTCTGTGAAAGAGAACAGTTTGAAAGGAGATGGAAGGATGTCTTTACAGCAGCAGAAAGTGTATGACCTTATAGGTGTCGGCATCGGCCCATTCAATCTCGGCCTTGCCGCCATGATGGAAGAAACAGGAGGAAAGGATGTCCAGTTTTTTGAACAAAGGTCGGAATTCAATTGGCATAAAGGGATGCTGATCGAGGGAACAACCCTTCAAGTGCCATTTTTCGCTGACTTAATCAGTATGGCCGATGTGCAAAGCAGATTTACATATTTAAATTATCTTCAAACCCATAACAGGCTTTACCATTTTTATTTTCTGGAGAAATTTCACATTCCGCGAAAAGAATACAATGACTATTGCCGCTGGGTAGCCGGCCAGCTGCCATCCTGCAGATTTGGCTTCCGGGTGGAAAAAATCAGCCCAATAAATGAACTGTATGAAGTTGTTGTCAGAAATGTGCAAACAGGTGAAGCTGAATTTTACCTGACAAAACATGTCGCAGTCGGAATTGGAACTAGCCCCTCAGTTCCTTCACATCTGGAAGAGCATCTGGGTCCAAACGTCATGCATTCTTCTCAGTATATGGAGCGTAAAAGTGAGCTTGAGCAGGCAGGTTCGATCACTGTGATCGGCTCAGGCCAGAGCGCAGCCGAGATTTTCTATGATTTGCTGCAGGAGCAGGATGAAGGTGCCTATGAATTAAATTGGTTCACAAGGTCAAAAGGTTTCTTTCCGATGGAATACAGTAAATTGGGCCTGGAGTATTTTTCGCCGGATTATATCGATTTCTTTTTCCAGCTTCCTGAGGAAAAGAAGGAGGCCCTGCTTTCTAAGCAGGATCTTCTTTACAAGGGAATCAGCATGAATACGATCGCTGATATTTATGACCTTTTGTATGATAAAACAGCTTGCGGGAATAAGCCGCCGATTCATTTGCTCGCCATGACAGAACTTGAAGGAATCGAACTAAGGAATGGCACTCATTTGCTGACATTAAAACATTGTGTTTCTGAAGAATTATTTCAGCTGGAGTCAGATTTCGTCATTTTAGGGACTGGTTATGCACCGTCCATGCCGCATTTTCTTCTCCAGATGCAGGACGAAATCGTTTGGGATGATCATAATCGCTTCAAGGTGATGCGCGATTATACTTTGGAGACTAGAACCAAGAAAGAAAATAAGATTTTCATCCAAAATGGGGAACTTCATACACATGGCATCGGTGCACCTGACCTTGGGCTAGGGGCATACCGGAACGCTGTCATCATCAACCAGGTCTACGGCAGGGAAATCTATCAGGTGAACAAAAAGAATGTATTTCAATCATTTGAAGCGGATGAATCCTGGAAGACAGCCGCAGTCAGATAAAGGAGGAACAGTATGTTATATATCAATGAAACTGAAGAAATTCTGCAGAAGGAAGTCTGGGAAAAGGTAAATCAAAATCTGCTGGCCAAAATGCTTTCAGAATTTATGTATGAAGATATGATTCAGCCAGAATTAGAAGACAATGTTTACTATTTACAGACAGCCACAGGCCGCAGGTACCGCTTTAAGGCAGAAAAACGGTTATTTGACAGTTTTGACGTAAAAGCGGATTCCGTTGAAGCCTTTAAAAAGGACGCATGGCAGCCGGCTGTCAATGCGATTCAATTTCTCACTGATATCAAGGAGAGTATTGGCATGTCATCCGAAACAGCGGGGCACTTGATCAGGGAATTGAATCATACCCTGATTGCCGATGCAAATTTAATGGTACATCACAGAAAAGAAGCTGATGAATTAACGGAACTTGATTATGCGGAATTGGAAGGCGAAATGACCGGCCACCCTTGGATTACCTATAACAAAGGACGCATCGGTTTTGGCATGGATGATTACTTAAACTTCGCTCCGGAAAATCACAATGAAACGAAGCTGTTCTGGTTAGCGATCCACCGGGAGCGTGCCCAATTCCAGTCTGTCACTGGGCTAAACTATGAGAAACTGATTCAGAATGAACTTGGTGATGAAATGACCAGAAATTTTTCAGACATCGTCAGAAAATATGGATTGGATCCCTCAGAATACTTTTTTATGCCGGTGCATGAATGGCAATGGAAAAACATTCTGATCCAAAACTTCCCGGAAGATTTGGCAAATAAAAAAATGATCCCTCTTGAAGAAGGGACAGACCATTATCTGCCCCAGCAGTCCATACGGACATTTGTGAATATGAGTGATAAGAGGAAACACCATGTGAAGCTTCCCATGAGCATTTTAAATACACTGGTCTACCGCGGGCTTCCTTCCGAACGGACGGTAATTGCCCCGCAGGTTACGGCCTTTATTAAAGGAATTTTTGAGAATGACAGCTTCTTAAAGGAAGAGTGTGAGGTTGTGCTGCCGGGGGAAATCGCTAGCATCAATGTCGATCACCCTTATTACAATTCTTTAAATGGAGCACCTTATCAGTACAATGAAATGCTCGGCGCCATTTGGCGGGAAAGCATCTATGGGTATTTGAAGGAAGGGGAAAAACCGATTACCCTTGCAGCTCTTCATCATGAAGATGCCTTTGGAAAACCGTTTGTTCAAAGTCTGATAGAGAAGTCAGGATTAAGCGCGAATGAGTGGATGAAGCATTTTTTCAATGTCATCATGCCGCCCCTCCTGCATTTCCTTTATCAGTATGGAACCGTCTTCTCCCCACATGGGCAAAATACCATTCTTATTTTAAAAGGTTCACAGCCCGTGAGATTGGCAGTTAAAGATTATGTAGATGACGTTAATATATCAGACCAGCCTTTTCAGGAGCTTTCCGGGCTGGATGAGAACCTGAAAGCTGTGCTGCGCAGTGAACCGCCTGAGGGTCTTACACAATTTATTTTTACCGGCCTGTTTATCTGCCACCTCCGCTATTTATCAAACGTGCTGATCAATCATAACTTGATGGAGGAAAAAACATTCTGGTCCTATCTGGCAGAAGCTATTCAGGATTATCAGGCAAAGTTCCCGCAGCTTGAAGAACGGTTCAAGTTGTTTGATTTCTTCAAGCCGGAGCTGACCAAACTCTGCCTGAACCGGAACCGCATGGTTGACTATGGCTACGGTGATGGGGAAGACCGGCCGCATGCCTCTGAATTTGGAAAAGTGCGCAATGCTTTACATGATATTAAGGAAGAAAGGATTATGGCGTAAAAGAATATAAACTTCTAAAGTTAGTAAACTATCCAGCTCCAGGCGCATTGCGTTTTCATTTAATCCTTTAAATAAGCGAATTAATTATTGACATAATATACCGGAGGATGCATAATAATTCTAATTATAAGAAGAATTCAACAGCCATGACAGGGAACCAGTAAGTAGAACTCAGGCTAGAAGAGAGCGGGATTCACCGGCTGAAAGATCCTGCAGCCTGCAAAGCTATTGAACCTAGCCCTTGAGCTGCCAGGCAAACCTGGCCGAATTTCCTGCGTTAAAGGATTTCCAAAGCGGGCACTTGCTGTGTGAAGTGCCAATGAAGGTGGTACCGCGAAAGACAAAGCTCTTCCGTCCTTTTTAAAGGGATGGGAGGGCTTTTTTTATTTATAAAGGTGGTGGTAAATGTGAAAAGGGAACGGATTGTCGTCAAAATCGGAAGCAGCTCACTGACAAATATGAATGGCGGACTTTGTATTGAAAAGCTGGAGGAACACGCAGCTGCCCTTTCCCTGCTGAAAGAGAAGGGGCATGAAGTGATATTAATATCATCCGGGGCCGTCGCCGCAGGGTTTGCGGATCTTGGCTATCCTTCACGCCCGGTGACGATCGCCGGAAAACAGGCCGCCGCAGCTGTCGGTCAAGGGCTGTTAATGCAGGGATATACCGAAGAATTTAAAAAGCATGGAATCGTAGCGGCGCAATTGCTGCTGACAAGACAAAACTTCCTGCATAAGGAGCAATACCAAAATGCACATGCAACCTTGTCCGAATTATTGAAACGGAATGTCCTTCCAATCATTAATGAAAATGACTCAGTATCGATTGAAGAGCTGGCCTTTGGCGATAATGATATGCTGTCTGCACTTGTAAGCGGTCTGATTCAGGCACAGCGACTGATTATACTGACGGATGTGAACGGGATCTATGATTCAAATCCCCGCACGAACCCTGATGCGAAAAAGTTTAATTATATACCAGAAATAACCGATGACCTGATGAATGCTGCTGCAGGATCAGGTTCAAAGGTGGGAACCGGCGGAATGGTGACGAAGCTCGCGGCTGCCAGAACAGCCTTGGCACTGGGTGTGCAAGTTTTTATAGGGGTTGGGAATGGTACGGAAAAGCTGATTGAAATCCTCGAAGGCAAGGGGGATGGGACTTATATTGGAACCAGCTCCCAGATCGGAAGAGCACACGTCTGAACTCCAGTCACCTACCAGTATCTCGTATG
>NZ_CAXQGS010000122.1:0-12613 GCF_964223445.1 Cytobacillus sp. | reverse complement strand
ATTTAAGTTAAAATAATTTCTAAGCTTGAGGAAGGTTTCCTCAAGCTTTTTTTGTAAACACTGCTCTTATACACAGCTACCTTCCGGCTTGAAAATGTGGTAAGGTTTAAAAGGTAAGCATTTACATAAGGAGGAATAGCAAAATGGCAAATCAGCATGATCCAAATACATTACCGCCAAAAACATGTTCCGTAGACCGAATGGTCACAGTTAAAGAGGATGTTGAGAAGGTTCTTGCAGGAAAAAAAACAGCCACACGCCGTAATGGCAGATACGCTGATATCGGGGAAATCATGACACTTGAAGGCCAGGACTTTGTTGTAGATAAAGTTTATTCCCAATCCCTTGGTGAGTTAACAGACGATCATGCCCGCCAGGAAGGTTTCGAAAGCTTGGAAGACTACAAACAATCCATTCTTTCCATGCATCCGGGAATGCCGTGGCTTCCGCAGATGCGTGTATGGGTTCATGAATTCAGCGCAGTGAAGAAGTAATCTGCCGGGATGGACATAATGTACCGCATACTGCTGTACCTCCATGTCAGCAGTGCCATACTTTCTGTTGGGCCATTTTTTGTTCTGATTCCAATCGTCAATAAATTGGAATCGGCCGAGCCCGGGGTTCAGCAGGCATACATAAGCATCTTCAGGACATCCGTGCGCCTTGTCAAACATGCAGGACATGTACTTGTAGGCTCGGGTGTCCTTCTTATCGTGTACAGCCACTGGGCTTGGACGACATCCTGGATCGTTGCGACACTGGCTGTAATGGGAGGTTCCGTCTTTTTTCTCGCCCGGGCCTTCTCTCCCGTTCTGAAGAAATTTGATGAGCCTGGAGCAGATCAGCAGTTTCTTGTCAGGAAGCTTACCCGCTCCGTCTGGATATATCTTTTTCTATTAATGCTCATGCTCTGGTTCATGGTGGCCAAGCCTGTGCTTTGGTAAGGATAAAAAACAAGCGCTCAGGATGTGCGCTTGTTTTTTTATGCATGGATAAATCCATATTTTCACGGTTTTATGCAGCTTTTTTTGACCTTTGCTGAAGATGTGGTAACTATCATGTGCTTTGATGCCGCTTCTTTTGCCTTTTGCTGAAGATGCGGTGTCTATAAAATAGCATTATACGAACTCTGTGCCGATAATCAGAATTTCCACATGCAACTAACTTATTATTTCAAAAACCTTTCCGGAAAGTCTGTCATAATCACTTCGACTCCGGCATTATTTAACAATCCGCTGCGGGTTTCATCATTTACGGTATATACCCGCAAAGGAAAACCCGCTTCTTTTGCTTCTCTGCCAAACTCTGATAAAGCAAATCCCTCTTCACAATGAATGCTGTTTGCCCCGATGCTTTTTGCGATTTCGAGTATGTTTTCAGGGATGCCTTCAATCAAATAGCCTGTCTGCAAAGTGGCATGCAAGTTCCGGACTCTCTTCAGACTCTCTGCATTGAAAGATGATATTATGACACGCTTTTCCAATCCATATTTAAGGATAAGGTCAATTACCTTTTCTTCCATCCCGGGATATTCAATCAAATCATTTTTCAATTCAATATTAATCAGCAGTTCGTTGCCCTCCATCACTGCCCATTTTAAAAATTTCTCCAGATCGGGGATTGTTTCTCCGGCGTTCACATCCGCAAACCAGACATCAAGCTGAAGGATTTCTTCAAAGATCATGTCCTTAATATAACCGGTTCCGCCCGTCGTTCTGTCCACCTTTTCGTCATGAATGATCACAAGCGTACCATCCTTCGCCATCTGCACATCCAATTCAATGCCATCTGCTCCTGCCTCCAAAGCAGCCTGGAATGCGGCCATCGTATTTTCCGGAAAATGTCCACTGGCGCCGCGGTGTGCAAAGACTTTTGCTCTTTTATTCAAATTATCTCCTCCTATATCAACAACATTTATATATATTCTATTCTACGGCCTGCCCCAAAACCATTTTTTCATCCTCAGAATAGCCGCTCAAGTTTCACTTCGCATCCAATTCCCTTATAATGAAAACTATGAAACTTCTTTCTTCTCAGAACGTATTACAAGATATTCATACATAAAAACGAATTAGGAGTGAAATCTGTGGGAGTTCGATTGAGCAAGGGACAAAAAGTAGATTTGACCAAAACTAATCCTGGTTTGCAGGTTGTGGTGGCAGGATTGGGCTGGGATGTCAGCCATAATCAATCGCAATATGACCTGGACGCTTCAGCATTTTTAACAGGTGGATCCGGCAAAGTGCAAAGTGATAGTGACTTTGTGTTTTATAATAATCCATCCGGCGGAAACGGATCGATCCTTTACAGCAGTGATAACAGAACTGGTGCCGGTGCAGGGGATGATGAGCAAATCCGCATCGAGTTAAATAAGGTGCCGCAGCATATCCATCGAATTGCTTTTACTATTACCATTCATGATGCCCAGATGAAAGGTCAGAACTTTGGACAAGTTTCCAATGCCTATGTGAGAATTTTTAATGCCATGACAAACGAAGAGCTTATCCGCTTCGACCTTGGGCGCGATTTTACTGTTGAAACAGCCATCGTCGCTGCGGAGCTTTACCGTCACAATGGCGAGTGGAAATTCAATGCCATTGCAAGCGGATTCCAGGGCGGATTAGCTGCTCTTTGCCGCAATTTCGGCGTTTCCGTAGATGATGAGCCCGCTTCAAGTCCGCAGGCGTCATTCAGCCAGAGTCAATATCAGCAGCAAGCCCATTTTGGACAGCCAGCTCAAGGATTCAGTCCACAGCAAAACCAGCAGCCATATAGCCAGCAGGCACAATCAGGCTACAGCCCGTCGTCCTTTGGCCAGCCTGCCTACAATCAGGCTTCTTATAACACTCCACCTTCGCAGCCATCTTCATTTGGAGGGCAGACAGGTATTGGGCAGCCGGTTCAGGCTCAATCCTATACTGATGGAAATATTGCCTGCACCCGCTGTGGATCCACTAACATCCGCACCGGCCAAAAAGGATTTGGCCTTGGAAAAGCGGCGATTGGAGGACTCATCCTTGGGCCTGTAGGACTTCTTGGCGGCTTTATTGGAAAAAATCAGCTGAAGCTCACCTGTAATTCCTGCGGCAATTCATGGTCGCCTAATCAGACAGATTACGCACAGTGGGCAAATGATCAAAAGCGGCGTGCCCAGGAGCTGTTTACACGATTCAAGAGCCAGGATGTCATGGACGCCGTTGTAGCTTCATGTGCTCTTGTCGGCATGGCAGATGGCAGGCTTGATCCATCTGAACGCCAAAAGATGGTCGAGTTTGTAAACAGCAGCCAGGAATTAAAAGTATTTGATACGCAAAAAGTGATACAGCAATTCAATATGTTCGTCCAGCGGATTGAGATGGATCCGATCATCGGCCGGGCCGAAGCCTTCAAAGCAGTTGGCCGGGTAAGAAATAAGCCTGAGATTGCCCGCCTTGTAGCCCGTTATTGCATCGCGATCGGTTATGCTGATGGGAACTTTGATCAAAATGAAAAACAGGCTGTTACAGAGATCTGCATGGAACTCGGATTAAACCCTCATGAATTCCTATCTTAATATGTGAAATTCCTCAGCTCTGCCAAAATGCGGCAGAGCTTTTTTTTGTATTTATTCCCTTCTCCTCCTGAATATGCCGCATACAAAGTTCACCTGCGGGTATACTCAAAAAGATAAAGGCCCTGTTATTTCTAAAATTACTAAGGAGGTAATATCCTTGAAGGAAAGTTCGTCTACGGAACGATATATGCCCATGACTTCCTCCACGAGCGGAATGATTGTTAATGAAGCGGATGGAGTCTACTGCCTTACAGTACAGATTGTGAATGTTTGTTTTGTTCGAACATCAGAGAAGCCTGGCGACTGGGTTCTGGTTGACGCAGGCATGCCAAAATCTGCAGAGAAAATCATGGATGCGGCGGAAGAACTCTTTGGAGAGAATGCCAAACCGAAAGCCATTATTCTTACACATGGCCACTTTGATCATGTTGGTGCAATTATCGATTTGGTTGAGCGCTGGCAGGTTCCTGTATACGCTCATACACTGGAAATGCCATTCTTAACGGGACAGCAGGATTATCCAAAGCCTGATGCGAGTGTTGAAGGCGGACTTGTCGCAAAGATGTCCCCCACTTTTCCGCATGAAGGCATTGATCTCGGAACCCATGTTCAGCCATTACCTGATGACGGAAATGTTCCCTTAATGGAAGGATGGAAGTGGATTCACACACCAGGTCATACTCCCGGCCATGTCTCCCTATTCAGAGAGTCGGATCGCGTGCTGATTGCAGGAGATGCTTTTGTAACAGTGAAGCAGGAGTCCTTATACAGTGTGCTCACCCAGGAACAGGAAATCAGCGGCCCGCCCCGCTACCTGACAACTGATTGGGATGCTGCCCGGACTTCTGTACAGAAACTTGAAGCCCTTCAGCCAGATGTAGCCATCACTGGCCATGGCATTCCAATGGCTGCCGCTGTATTAAAGGAAAGCCTCGCCAGGCTCGTAAATGAATTTGATGAAATTGCCGTCCCTGACCATGGAAAATATGTAGACGGAGAACGTTAGAAAAAAAGCAAGGTTCACCAAATCGTGTGAATCTTGCTTTTTTGATGTTTAAAACAATCCAAAAAAGGAAGAGTATAAAAACGAATTCTAATAGTTCAGGAGGTTCATATATGCATCTTGAAAATTTTACAGGACAAAAAATCCAAATAAAATTCAAGAACTTTCCAAATGATCTCGTCGGGTCCATCACAGGCATTTATCAGCCCGATGAATGGTATCTTGTTAAACTGATCAAGACAGAAAGCATGGGAATCTGGGTTGAGAATCCTTGCTTCAAACGTACTATGGTCAAAGAGGAAGACGGTACCGACATCCCGGAAGAGCAGCAAAAGGAAGAGGATTGCGTCACCCATTTTTTAATCCGATGGGATTATATCAGTTCTGTCATTACCTTCCCGGATAAACAGACACTCGGCGTTGATAAGAAAGCAAAATTAATAGGTTTTCAGCCCTCTTAATAGATAGTTTAGCCCCCGGTTCCAGCGTCCGGGGGCTCTTTTGTTTTCGTATCGATCAGCATAAACTAACTTGTTTATCGTATCATTGCTATTCTATGCTATTTTTCATTTCATCAGAAAAGTTCACATTTATTGTTTTATAGACTATGATATATTTACCGACTTTTCAAAAAAATAAAAACCGGAGGAACACATATGTCAAAAAGAACCTGTATTGTCACACATGATCTGGAACCCTCACAGATTGATAAAATTAAAGAAGTCATCCCCGATTGGGAGCTCATTTCCGGAAAAGATCCAGCAAACTGGTACAATGAGATGAAAGAAGCCGAAGTGATCGCCGGCTGGAAAAAGGATTTAAAAGAGATGGTCCTTGAGGGAAGCAGCAGCCTCCGCTGGTTCCAGTCCTGGAGTGCCGGGGTTGATTCCCTGCCCCTGGCAGAAATGGAATCACAGGGCATCCAGATTACCAGCGCAAATGGCGTACATGCAAACCCCATTTCAGAAACGATTTTCGCCTTAATGCTTGGGCTCACACGCAAAATCCATACATATGTAAAAAATCAGCAAGCCAAGGTATGGCATCATTCTGGAATGAAGCTTGAAATTCATAATAAAACCATCGGCTTGATAGGCACAGGCGCTATCGGGAAGGAAACCGCCAGGATTGCCAAAGCATTCGGCATGAAGGTGATTGGAGTTCGGCACTCCGGAAAACCCGAAGAGTATATAGATGAAATGTACACTTCCGGCCAGCTGAATGAGGTGCTTCCTCTTTGTGACTATGTTGTCGTCACACTTCCGCTTACACAGGAAACACGGCAGTTATTCGGAGCCGAACAGTTTTCCCGCATGAAGAATTCTGCTTTCTTCATCAATATCGGCCGGGGTGAAATTGTAAAAGAAACAGATTTGATTGCCGCACTGCAGAACGGGCAGATTGCCGGTGCAGGCCTGGATGTATTTGAAAAGGAGCCGCTTTCTGAAGACAGCCCGTTATGGGAACATGATAATGCCATCATTACTCCGCATACAGCCGGCTCCACGGAATACTATACCAAGCGTGTAATTGAAGATATATTCATACCTAATTTAAAGGAGTACATTAACAGCGGTACTCCCGGCATTAATCAAGTAGATTATAAAAAGGGATATTAATAAAGAGGGCCTTGCAGCATTCGCAAGGCTCATTTTTTATACGCTACGATATAAAACCCTTCTTCTTCCGACCACTCTGCACAGAAAATATCTTTGATATTTTGCCAGCCTTCCGTTTTAATAGATTCCCTTAGCCAATTTCCATCTTTCCCCAGTAATTTCAGTCCGCCTTCTACTACTTCTCCTTCATCAATCAATAAAGTTGAAGGTTTCTTTTCTTTTACCTCAAGTTTCATCATTTCAGGAGTGACAGGCTCTTGTTTTTGGTATTTCATTACACTTAAGCCCCCATTGGTCTCAAGGTAAGCATATTTAACTTCATTCATACTGAATATTCCTTTTTGGCGCAGCATGGTTCTCAGCTGTTCCATTTCAAGATGGTTCTTCTCCATCTCCTTTACATTCAGCTTGCCATCCTTGACAAGGATCGACTCCCTTCCCTTTAAAATCGCCCTGAATATATTTTTCTTTTTTGCCAGAATTTCAATAATGTAAATAAATGCTCCCCATAATAAAGCCGAATAGATCACTTGCAGCGCTGTTACTTTGTCATCATAAATGGTTTCCTCAATAATCCCTCCAAGTACAACTGCATAGACAAAATCAAAAGGGGTGACCTGTGAAAGCTCCTTCTTTCCAAGAATACGGGTTACAGCTAACAGCGTTACCAGTCCAACAGCCATTTTTACTGTTATTGATAAATACATCAATGCTCCTCCTCTCTCTATAGCCTCTCTATTCCCCTTAGCGGTCTTTAAATACACCTTTTCCACTATTCCACTTTTTGCAAAAAAAATGATCTCTATGTCAAGAGATCACTTTACATATACTGGCTTTTCTCTTTTCTCCGCTTCCTGAATACTAAATCCTCCAATGCCCCAGAGCCTGAAAGGACACCTCCCACAATAAGAACCAGCCCGAGCATATGGTTTACAGAAATTACTTCACCAAGTATGAACGCTGAGCCTGCCAATGAGAAAAAGGTATTCAGGTTCAAAAAGATACTTGCTTCTGCTGGCCCGATATTACGGATGGCTGTGTTATAAACCATATGGCCGATAGCTGTTGCCAATACGGCAGATGCGGCAAACGCAGCCCAAACATAGGCTGGGGCTTCGATTATACCCTTAAGTCCGCCAGGTTCCATTATGCTGCCCATTACAAACAGGATCACTCCTCCAAAAACCAGCATATAGCCTGTCAGCAATCGCGGATCTAGCGTTTTCGAAGCCTTGCTGATTATAATGAAGCTAAGAGCCTGTGAAAGAATGGAAAGGAACACAAAGAAATCTCCCGGAGTTAAGCTCTATATCCCTTTATTCCCTGAAAGGACAATAAAAGTCACGCCTGAACCGCCAAGCAGAAAACCAAGCACCTGAATGCCTGTAGGCTTATGACGCAGCAAAATAGAAGACAGGATGGCTGTCAAGAGCGGACCGGCACCTAATATAAGTCCTCCATTCACCGCGCTTGTTCCCGTTAGGCCTATGGCCAGAAAAAGATGGTGGCTGACAACACTTAAAAGGCCGCCAAATACTATGTACGAGAGTTCCCTCAAGCTCGGCTTTCTCACTTTTCCCATTATGCTTAATATCAAAAATACAGTTATACCTGCAGTTAGTATTCGCAAAGAAGTAATCGATACCGGAGGAAAATAACTGACAAGTATTTTTATAATGCTCACATTCAATCCCCATGAAGCCATGATGAAAGTGAGGAGAATGTATGTTTTTATATTATTCACATCGATCCTTCTTTCCAGAAAATCCAAGTTCATAATTTGTATCATTTTATCATATTTCAAATGGTAATATGTCTTTTTAAAGCTTTAAAATATGTAAGTGGCGGGCATGAACCTTCTGAACCTTTTCCTGCTGGCCTATAGGCAAACCAGGGTTTTTCGGCGGATGAATAACCGTGAAAAAAAGCAAAGAAACTGTATAATAGCAAGAGCAGCCTCCCATCAAAGGAACGGCTGCTCTTCTGCTTATTTTACATCTAACTCGTGAACCATCTCAGGTGCTGCTTTCATTTTATGCTGCTTTTTCGGCTTTTGGCCCATGTTATCAAAACGCGCCTTATCATAAACGGCAGCTCCCACAATTTCCGCTGTATCCTGAAGCTTTTCTTTGCTGATTTTATCAATCGTGTCTTCTGGAGAATGGTACCATGGTTCAGTTGGGCTGTGAATGAATAAAGCGGCTGCAATGCCTGCTTCCGCAAAAGGCACATGGTCACTTCTGCCTCCCTGATATACTGGGGTCGGCTCACCGTTCAGCCTTTCACTGGATGCTTGAGAAAGTTCCGTTACAAGATTTTTTTCTCCATCCAAAGTCATCATTACTAAATCGCCTGCATCCTTGCTTCCCACCATATCAAGATTAAAGTTTGCAATGGTTCTGCTGATCTCGTCGTCGGAAAGACTGTCAACATAATGGTAAGACCCAATCAATCCCAGCTCTTCTGCTCCGAATGTTGCAAAGCGAATCTCTGTATCGGTCGGAATATCCTTAAATACGCGTGCCAGCTCTAATGTCATCGCTGTTCCGGAAGCATCATCATTCGCTCCGGGAGCCCCTGCTACAGAATCATGGTGTGCGCCAACCACAATTATGTCGTCGTTTGCTTTCTTTTTGTTAGTTGGTTTCTTTGTGGCAATCACGTTGTGGGAAACTTTTTCTCCTGCATCCGCACCTTCAATGGATAGGGAAGCTGTTAAAGTTTCACCGCTCTCCATCAATGCAAGAATTGCCTCACCTTCTGCTTTTGACAGGGCTAACGCCGGAACATATTCTTCATTATGAGCTCCAAGCGTGCCGCTTAATGGACCCTCTGCATTATTAAAAATAATTACTCCGGCAGCCCCTTTTTCTGCTGCATTTAAAACTTTCTCGCCAAAAGAAATGGAACCGCGCTGGATAAGAGCAATTTTGCCTGTGAGATCAACGCCTTCCAGTTCTTCCGGTGTGCCTAGCCCAGCAAATGCGAGCTCCCCGCTTACATCCCCATTGACTGAATAGGTAAAGGATCTTGGCTGCAGGTCTCCTTCATAGCCATCAATGGTCACTTCCATACTGCTCGGAGGAGTATATCCATAAAACGTGAATGGCTGAATCTCTGTTTCATAGCCATAGGATTCGAATTGGCTTTTACTATACTGAACCGCATTATACTCCGATTCCGTACCGGCTACACGCGGGGTTTGTGAAAGATAATCAATATTATTATAAATATTTTCTGCATTAATTTTATTGACTACCTTCTTGTCGAATACATTTAACGGCTGAGTCTGTTTAACGTCTGCTGGATGTGCAAAAACTGCCTGTGTCCCAATAGCTCCAAAGATAAGAGTCGAAGCCAATGCCACTTTTATAATTGGTTTTCTCATCTAGTACCTCCAATAGAATAATAGATTCCGCTCATTAAATTTTATAATGTTTCGAAATCTCTTATAAGGGTACAAGATACTAGAGTACACTAGGTACAACCATCTATATTTTGGTTAAATTGTTAATATTAGTAAATACCTAATAGGAAAAATAGACAAAAAAAAGAAGGCTACCCCCGGTTAGCCTTCTTTCCCTACTATTTCATTATATCATGGTCCACATAGCGCTCGCCGTTTAATTCGCTGATTACGTTAATGGCAACTTTTGCACCGTCTCCGGCTGTAATGATTGTATGGACGCTGACTCCTGCAATTGTTCCGGCTGCCCAAATGCCATCGACATTCGTCTTTCCGTCGGATTCAACATCCAGAACCGTTTTAATGCGCGGCTCAGTACCTGCTTTGATCTTCAAACCGGCTTTTTCTGCTAAATCGGTAGATACGCCAGCTGCTATAATCACTTGCTTTGCTGAATAGGTTTTTTCTCCCGCTGTTACACTAAAACTCTCATCAGCTTTTTCAATGTTTTCAACTGTTGCCTCTACAATCTCTGCCCCGAACTTAGCGGCTTGCTTTTTGCCAGTCTCGATTAAATCCGGTCCAGTAATTTCCATAACTCCATAATGATTTTCAACCCACGCCCGTTTAGTCATGCTTTTATCATTATCCACAACCACTACCTTCTTGCCGGCTTTTGCAGCAAATAGCGCAGCACTTGCACCAGCAGGGCCTGCACCCACAATTAAGATATCAAACATCCATACTTCCTCCTTTAACACATTATTTACTTATAGTTTATCCAAACTGATAATAATTGTAAAATAATGTGATTTAAGGAAAATTGTCCAATTTAGTCCTCATCTTTGATATCCCGATCCTCCGGTATCGGCTCATTTAGAATTTCTTCCACCAGCTCCCTGTATTTTTCCACCTGCTTCAAATGAGCATTAAACTGTTCCTTGTATATTAAGTACTGTTCTCCGTCATATATGGCACGTATTTTCTTTTGCTGAATCAAGCTTTCTACATATGATTCAGGGTAAGATAAATATTCTGCGGTTTCTTTAATAGTAAGATACATGCTTGTTCTTCCCTTTCTAATTCCTTATAATATGGTTTTACTAATTTCTAGGCACTAGAAGACTCTACTAAAATCATATAGAATAGAAACTGTAAATAATTTGTATATGCAACTTATATTCTTTTATTATACAGCGAAAAAATACTTATTTGACTGAATTCCAGCTCTTTTTTCAGCCAGATAGAGAACAGGAGAAATATAAGCTAATGAATAAAAAAAAGGTATTGGGCTTATATGTAATGATCAGCCTTATTTGGGTATTCGGAACGAACTACCTTTTGCATATGCTTGAGCCCTCTTCTCTTGTCAGTTTCTTTTTTAGAGCAAAAGAGTTTCTGTACATTATCGTTACAGGCTGGCTGCTCTATTATTTTATTGGCAAAAGAGATGAGCTCAGTGCCTCGAGGGAAGATGAAAAGCGCCTTTCCACTTTAATCAATTCCATGGTTGACTTTGTCAATTTTAAAGACGGACAGGGCCGGTGGATTGAGTCTAATGAATTTGGACTTAAGCTGTTCAATCTTGAAAATGTCGATTATAAAGGCAAGAAGGACTCTGAACTGGCCGAGTACACTGATTTTTATGCAGACGCCCTTCGCTACTGTGAAACTTCAGATGAAGAAACCTGGATAAATGGTAAAATTACCCGCATCGAAGAAGTCATTCCTTTGCCTGACGGAACAGAAAAAACGTTTGATACGATTAAAGTCCCGCTCTTTCATGCCGATGGAAGCCGAAAAGGACTGGTCATTATCGGCCGGGATATTACAGAAAGAAAGCATGTGGAGAAGCTTCTTGCCGAAAGCCAGCAGCAATATAAATCTTTGTTTGAATATAATACTGAAATTGTCTTTATGACTGACCTTCATGGCACCATCACGAAAGTAAATCCCCAATTCAAAGCGGTGACAGGCTATAGTCCTGATGAGACATTGGGTAAAAGCATAAATGAAATCATACCAGCTCCTTATAAAATGAAGGCCATTGAAGACTTTACAGGCATCCTTGAAGATAAACAGCCGAAAACCTGTGAATTTGAATTCAATCATAAAAATGGCAGCCAGCTCACTATTCAATGCACTGCGCTTCCGCTCATTGTAAACGGTCAAATTGCCGGAATCATCGGCTATGGAAAAGATGTGACAAAGCTTCGTCAGGCTGAAGAAAGATTGCGCCGCACTGAAAAGCTTTCTGTGGTTGGCGAGCTGTCTGCCAGTGTTGCGCACGAAATCAGAAATCCGCTGACTTCTTTAAAAGGCTTCGTGCAGCTCATGCAGCTGGAAGATGAAAAGCACCAATTCTATTATCAGATCATGCAGGAGGAGCTGGACCGGATCAACCATATTGTCGGAGAGCTGCTGCTCCTTGCCAAGCCTCAGGATATTTGTTTTACAAAAGCGGATGTTCAAAAAATCCTTTTTAATGTCATTTCGCTTTTGAAAACAGAAGCCAGCATGCACAATGTCCAGATAGAGTTTTTATTAAAATCGGATGTGTATATGATTGAATGTGAACCAAATCAGCTGAAGCAGCTTTTTATTAACATCATAAAAAATGCCATTGAAGCATCAAGAGATGGAGGTAAAGTAACGGTTACACTGCAGGAGAAAGACCAGCAGCTGATTATCCTGGTTAAGGATAATGGCTGCGGCATGTCGGAAGAACGCCTTAACAGGATCGGTGAACCTTTCTATTCTTCCAAAGAAAAAGGCACCGGCCTCGGACTCACAGTCAGCTTCAAAATCGTCCAATCCCATAGCGGTTCCATTTATTTCAATAGTGAAAAAGGGAAAGGAACAGAAGCTGTCATTAAGCTGCCAGTAAAAAAACAAACATCCGCCCCTGAGGCAGGATTAATTGTTTAAACAGCAAAGAGCGATTTAAATCAAACGTTTGATTGAAATCGCTCTTTTTTTAATCCTGCTAATTCCCCTTAATCTCCAGCAGCTTCTGCCTCAAATCATTTTCC
>NZ_CAXQGS010000121.1:0-11799 GCF_964223445.1 Cytobacillus sp. | reverse complement strand
AAGACAGGCTTAAACATTAAGTACGAAAATCCGAGGGTAGTTGGTGCAGACCGTATCGTCAATGCAATAGCAGCTATTCATGAATATGGAAGCCCGTTAGTCATTGTCGATTTTGGAACAGCCACTACTTATTGCTATATCAATGAAAATAAGCAATATATGGGTGGTGCAATTGCTCCGGGAATCGGAATCTCGACCGAGGCTCTTTACTCCCGTGCAGCTAAGCTTCCAAGAATAGAAATTGCCCGTCCTGATCATATTGTCGGAAAGAATACCGTATCTGCCATGCAGGCTGGGATTTTATATGGTTATGTTGGCCAGGTTGAAGGTATAGTAAAAAGAATGAAAGATCAGGCATCGCAAAAGCCTACTGTCATTGCCACTGGGGGTCTTGCAGGCCTAATTGCGCAGGAATCGGATATCATTGATGTCGTGGATCCATTTTTAACTTTAAAGGGTCTACAGATTATTTATAAACGAAATATGGAAACCATAAAAAAATAGGACGAAAGCTTTGAAAAAGCCGCAGACTTTATAAGAGGTTTTCTGGAAGTTAAGTATGTGTAAACTTTATGAACTTCGAAAATTGTCTAGCGCAAGCAGCCTACCCCCTCTAAGGTGTCGGGGGTGGGCAAGTCGCTTCCGCTTTTCGTAGAAAGGAGCAAAAAATGAACGATTACCTAGTAAAAGCACTTGCATATGATGGACAAGTCCGTGCATATGCATCCCGCACTACCGAAACAGTTGGAGAGGGCCAGCGCAGGCATTATACATGGCCAACCGCTTCAGCGGCATTAGGGAGATCCATGACGGCGGGCGTTATGATGGGCGCCATGCTGAAGGGCGATAACAAACTGACTATCAAAATCGAAGGCGGCGGTCCAATTGGCGCCATCCTTGTAGACAGCAATGCTAAGGGAGAGGTGCGCGGCTATGTAACAAACCCTCAGACGCACTTCGATCTTAATGAGCAGGGCAAGCTTGATGTGCGCCGCGCGGTCAGCACTGAAGGGACGCTGACTGTAGTGAAGGACATTGGAATGAGAGAGCACTTCACAGGACAGGTTCCGCTGGTTTCCGGAGAACTTGGAGAGGATTTCACCTATTACTTTGTTACTTCTGAACAGGTGCCTTCTTCCGTTGGAGTTGGTGTTCTTGTTAAACCTGACAATTCAATTCTTGCTGCTGGGGGATTTATTCTCCAGCTTATGCCGGGAACCGATGAAGAGACGATTACTTTAATTGAGAACAGACTGAAAGAAATTCCGCCTGTATCCAAATTGATCCAGCAAGGATTAAAGCCTGAAGAACTACTGGAAACAATACTTGGCAAAGACAATGTGAAGTTCCTTGAGAAGCTTCCTGTCTCTTTTACTTGTACATGTTCAAAAGAGCGTTTTGCCAATGCAATCATCAGCCTGGGTAAAGAGGAAATCCAGCAAATGATCGATGAAGACGGCCAGGCAGAAGCATCCTGCCATTTCTGTAACGAGAAATACCACTACACTAAAGAAGAACTCGAAGAATTAAAGAACGAAGTAAAGTAATAAACTTGATAAAGCGTCTGCCTAAAGCTTTTAGGCTCCTGAAAGAAAAGGATGCTGAGGCTCGGGGCTCAGCGGGGCGCTTGCGCTTTTCTTAGGGGGAGGAGCACTTGGAAAAGAGACAGCTTTTTATGATCATTGCCGGTTTGGTGCTGCTGAACCTTATCACATTGTCCTTTTTGCTTTTTAAAGGCGATGGCAGCGGGGAAGCAGTTGCAAAAGTCGGCAGAGACAAAATCACTCGCCAGGAATGGATGAGTGAAATGGAAACAAAGTACGGGAAAAGTACATTAAGTGAATTAATTGATCAGAAGGTCATTGAAGAAGCAGGGAAAAAATACGGGGTGAAGATCTCTGATAAGGCTGTAGATCTTGAACTGAAAATGGTCAAGACCATGTATGGCGGCAATTTTACCGATGAAATGAGCGAAGACAAGTGGCGCAGGCAAATCAGAAATAATCTTATTCTTGAAGAACTGCTGACTGCTGATGTCTCCGTCTCAGAAGAAGAAATGAAAAGTTACTATGAGCAAAACAGCAGTCAGTTCCAAGTTCCGGATACTTATCACATCTCTCAGATTATCATTAAAACAAAAGAAGAAGCGGAACAGACATTGAGGGAACTGGATGAAGGCTCGAGCTTCTCTGTGCTGGCGATGGAACGGTCAATCGATGAATTTACCGCAAGCCTGGGGGGGAATGCAGGGTATGTCAGTGATGATGATGAACACATACCGGCAGAAGTACTTGAACAGGTTAAAACTCTTAAGCCCGGCAAGTGGACCAAGCCGATCAAAACGGAAAATGGATATGCGGTTGTGATGCTTCACGAGCATTTAAAGGGAGAAAATTATTCCTTTAAAGAAGTGAAGAGTATGATTCGCCGCCAGATCGCTCTTGAGCAGATGGATGTTCCTGTCTCTGCCAAGCCGTTTTGGAAAGAAGCAAAGGCTGAGTGGTTTTACGGTGAGCAGTAAAGAAAAAAGCACGGAGGAGTTCCGTGTTTTTTTTTCTGTATATATTGAGTATCATGTATAAAAGTGGGTAGTTTAAATATAATGACAAAAGTATGAATTTTCTTTTAAATAGCAATCAAATTCATTGACATTCCCAATGGAAATTGGTAAATTTGTATTAAACCAATAAAAATAGTCGGATATGAGGAGTGGGGAAAATGGTGCGTGTAGCAAATTCAATCGCAGACCTTGTTGGCCAGACGCCAATTGTGAAACTAAACCGTTTAGCTGATGATAATAGTGCAGATGTTTATCTGAAATTGGAGTACATGAATCCTGGAAGCAGCGTGAAAGACCGTATTGCCCTGGCAATGATCACTGCCGCAGAGAAAGATGGAAGCCTTAAACCGGGTGATACCATTATTGAACCGACAAGTGGAAATACAGGAATCGGATTAGCGATGATTGCAGCAGCAAAAGGCTATAAAGCGGTTCTTGTCATGCCGGAGACGATGAGTATGGAGCGCCGGAATTTACTGCGTGCATACGGTGCAGACCTTGTACTCACACCTGGACCGGAAGGAATGGGCGGTGCGATCCGCAAGGCACAGGAATTGGCAAAGGAAAATGGCTATTTCGTTCCTCAGCAGTTTGAAAACCCTGCGAACCCTGAAATTCACCGTTTAACAACAGGACCTGAAATTACAGAGCAAATGGGCGACCAGCTGGATGCATTTATATCCGGAATCGGTACAGGCGGAACGATTACAGGTGCCGGCCAAGTGCTTAAAGAAAAATATAAAAACATCAAAATTTACGCAGTTGAACCAACCGATTCTCCTGTATTATCAGGCGGAAAGCCGGGTCCTCATAAAATTCAGGGCATTGGAGCAGGATTTGTACCGGATACCCTAGATACAAAGATTTATGATGAAGTGATTCAAATTACAAACGATGAGGCATTTGATTATGCCCGCCGCGCGGCCAAGGAAGAAGGAATCCTAGGAGGCATTTCCTCTGGTGCGGCGATCAGTGCGGCCCTAAAAGTTGCCAAAGAGCTTGGAAAAGGGAAAAAAGTTCTGGCCATTATCCCTAGTAACGGCGAGCGTTACTTAAGTACTCCTTTATACCAATTTGAAGCTGAATAATGATATGACAGCGGTCTCCAATGGGCCGCTGTTTTTTGTTGTATAGGAAACTGCAAAATTGAACGATGTAAATAACTCTGTGTAAGAGTGTCTGCTCCAGCTACAGCGCCTACCCCCTCGAGGTGTCGGGGGTGGGCAAGGCGCCTCTGCTTTTGTTTCCTGCAATAAAAATTATGAAAGCACGCCCTACATCATGTATGATGAAAAAAGAGAAATATATAGGGGTGACATTCATTGAAGCAGCTTCACATCCATGCAAAAAAAATACCTTATACATATAATCGGTTTTTCCGCCAATACCGCTTGCTGTCGAAGGGATTGGCGCATCATGTTCTGCTTGAAAGCGGACGTGGCGGCAGGTACAGTATCGCAGCCTTTGAGCCGGAAGCTATTTTAACAGGCAAAAATTCAGAACTTGAAATTGTAAGAAACGGCGAAAAACAGGTGCTAGAAGGCAACCCCCTTCATTTGATGCAGGAATGGCTGAATGACTATAAAGCAGAAAAGCTCGATGAACTTCCTGACTTTCAGGGAGGAGCAATCGGGTTTATCAGCTATGATTACGCACGTTATATCGAAAAGCTTCCAAATGAGGCTCAAGATGACCTGCAGATACCTGATATTCATTTTTTTATTTATAAAGAATGCTTTGTCTTTGACCATGAAACCGAAGAGCTCTGGCTGATTTTCTTATACGAAAAAGGGGAAGATCACTCGATTGAGGAACGGGCAGAGAACTGGGAGCAAAAATGGAAGAGTGAAAGTAAGGAGCCTTCTGTGAAAGCGGAATACAATCAGGCAGAAAATACACTTGGTGTGTCCATGAATGAAGAAGAATTCATGGCTGCTGTCAGGAGTATTCAGGAATATATTTCACAGGGAGATGTCTTTCAGGTAAATCTCTCGGTACGCCAAAGCCAGCCAATTCATAATCAGGCAATGGATGTATACGAGCAGCTTAGAGCGTTAAACCCGTCTCCATACATGGGGTAT
Organism: Cytobacillus sp.; assembly: GCF_964223445.1. Lineage (NCBI taxonomy): Bacteria > Bacillati > Bacillota > Bacilli > Caryophanales > Bacillaceae > Cytobacillus > Cytobacillus sp. Next base: position 7,158 of record NZ_CAXQGS010000121.1, on the reverse strand, counting down.
TTTCACACGCCGGGGTACCAGCTTGTCAGCGGATCCCCGGAACTGCTGATTAAGAAAAAAGGAAACACCGTCAGCACGCGGCCGATTGCCGGGACAAGGTCCCGCGGGAAGGACCATGAGGAGGACCTCAAACTTGCCAGTGAACTGATTGAAAATGAGAAAGAGCGTGCAGAGCACGTGATGCTGGTTGATCTGGAGCGAAATGACCTGGGAAGAGTCTGCAAATATGGGACAGTTGAAGTGGATGAGTTCATGGTCATTGAAAAATACTCACATGTGATGCATATCGTCTCCAATGTAAAAGGAGAGCTTGCAGACGGGAAGAGTGCTGTTGATATCATTGACGCTGTGTTTCCTGGAGGGACCATTACAGGGGCCCCAAAGGTGCGGACCATGGAGATCATTGAAGAGCTTGAACCGGTCACAAGAGGCCCATACACCGGCTCTCTTGGCTGGATCAATTTCAGCGGCGACCTGGAACTGAATATCATCATCCGGACCATGCTTGTTAAAGAAGGACAGGCCCATGTGCAGGCAGGTGCCGGCATTGTTATTGACTCCAATCCTAAAAATGAATATAAAGAGTCGCTGAAAAAAGCAATTGCTCTTTGGAAAGCAAAAGAACTCGTAGAACTGGCAAAAGGGGATCAGCTATGATTTATATGATCGATAATTACGACTCTTTTACGTATAATCTCGTACAATATCTCGGTGAATTAGGTGAAGAGCTGGTTGTAAAAAGAAACGATGAAACGTCTATTTCTGAAATTGGCAGTTTGCAGCCAAAGTTTTTAATGATCTCTCCGGGTCCGTGCAGCCCAAATGAAGCAGGCATCAGCCTGGAGGCCATTGAAGCTTTTGCAGGAAAAATACCTGTCTTCGGCGTTTGTCTGGGACATCAGTCGATTGCTCAAGTATTTGGCGGTGATGTTGTGCAGGCAGAGCGGCTCATGCATGGAAAAACCTCTGACATTTTTCATGATGGAAAAACAATCTTTAATGGTTTGCCCAATCCGTTTCCTGCCACCCGCTACCATTCGCTGATTGTAAAAAAGGAGACTCTTCCAGATTCCCTTGAGGTTTCAGCCTGGACAGCTGAAGGGGAAATTATGGCCATTCGCCATAAGGAGCTTCCTGTGGAAGGTGTCCAATTCCATCCGGAGTCAATTATGACAACGGCTGGAAAGGAACTTCTTCATAATTTTATTCAGCATTACAAAACTTCACTGCAGACAGAGGGGATGTAAACCTTGTATATATACATGAATGGTGAAGTTATCAGGAAAGAGGAGGCCAGGATCTCTCCTCTTGATCATGGTTTTTTATATGGTTTGGGGCTGTTCGAAACCTTCCGTGTCTACAATGGTCATCCTTTTTTACTGGATGACCATCTGGAGCGGCTGAACTGGAGCCTAGAAGTTCTAAAAATCGATGCAAGCTATAAAAGAGAACAAGTGCTTGGAGCGCTGGAAATGCTTCTTGAAAAAAACGGATACAACAATGCCTATATCCGGATGAATGTGTCAGCGGGAAACGGAGAAATTGGCCTGCAGACAGCTCCATACACAAGACCGAATACGATCCTTTTCTCCAAGCCGCTTCCCCAAAGGAATACGGGTGCAGAAAAGCAGGCAGTGCTGCTGAAGATTCCCCGCAATACACCAGAAGGGACAGAACGCCTGAAGTCCCATCATTATTTAAATAACATTCTGGCTAAAAAGGAAGCGGGAGACGACCCTGGCAAAGAAGGGATCTTTTTGACAAAGGAAGGTTTTTTGGCAGAAGGGGTCACTTCTAACCTATTCTGGATTAATGGAGGCCATTTATTTACTCCCTCGCTTGAATCTGGCATACTTAACGGCATTACCCGAAGATTTGTGATCAGGCTTGCAGAGAAACTGGAGATGAATGTGCAGGAAGGCATGTATAGGCCGGAAGCTATATTGGGGGCAGATGAAGTTTTTGTAACGAACTCTATTCAGGAGATTGTACCGATTTGCTCATTTGATGGCCTTCCCATGCCGGGACTTTCCGGCAAAAAAACAAGAGAGCTCCAGCTTCACTATGAAAATCACTGTGAACACTTATGGAGCAGGTATGAACTGTAGGAGGATTCATAATGTCTAAAACAACAATTCAGTGTGGGCCATATAGATTGGATTACGGAAAGAAAACCATTGTAATGGGAATTTTGAATGCAACGCCGGACTCCTTCTCGGATGGAGGCAAATACAGTCATCAGGATCTGGCAGTTAAGCATGCCCTGAAGATGGTTGAAAATGGAGCAGATATTATTGATGTCGGGGGAGAATCAACCCGCCCGGGATTTGATCCGGTGCCTGCAGCGGAAGAGCTGAAGCGTGTTCTTCCTGTCATTGAGGCGATTTCAAAGGAAGTAGATGTTCCGATATCAATTGATACCTATAAAGCTGAAGTCGCCAGGCAGGCCGTTGAAGCTGGGGCTCATATTATCAATGATGTCTGGGGTGCCAAAGCGGATCCTCAGATGGCATCAGTCGCAGCGGAAACGGGAGCGCCGATTATCTTAATGCATAACCGCAAAGATATGGAATACACTTCATTTTTCCGTGATGTCCTGAATGACCTGTACGAAAGCATCGCTCTTGTAAAGTCAGCCGGGGTTAAAGACGAGAACATTATCCTGGACCCTGGCATCGGTTTTGCCAAAGACTTAAATTATAACCTGCAAATGATGAGAGACTTGGACAAGCTAGTTGCCATTGGGTATCCTGTACTGCTTGGAACATCGAAAAAGCGGATGATCGGAACCATCCTGGACCTTCCGGTAGAGGAAAGAACGGAAGGAACAGGGGCAACAGTCTGCTACGGCATTCAAAAAGGCTGCCAGATGATCCGCATCCATGATGTAAAGGAAATGAGCCGAATGGCGAAAATGATGGACGCTTTAATGGGAAAAGGTGAATATAATGGATAAAATCTATATAAACCGAATGGAGTTTTATGGCTACCACGGTGTTTTTCCTGAAGAAACACGGCTTGGCCAGCGCTTTGCTGTAGACCTTACCGTGGAAGCAGACCTGAAAAAAGCCGGGGAAACAGATAATCTTAATGACTCCATTAACTATGGCGAGCTGTATGCAGTATGCAAAGAGGTTGTGGAAGGAAAGCCCTTTAAGCTGGTTGAAGCTGTAGCAGAAAAGCTGGCAGCTGAACTTCTTTCGCGTTTTCCGCTGATTCTGCAGCTGACTGTCAAAGTAATCAAGCCGGATCCGCCTATTCCTGGCCATTATCAATCAGTTGCCATTGAAATTGCGAGAGGCAGATCATGAAGAATTCCGCTTTTATTGCACTTGGCTCAAATATCGGCAGCCGGTTTGAACACTTGAAGGAAGCCGTTGGGATGATTAATCAGCTTCCGGTTACTGAAGTGGTAAATACTTCTTCTATTTACGAAACCGACCCGGTTGGGTTTGAAGATCAAGAACAATTTTTAAATATGGCTATTCAAATTTCCACAGGATTAAAGCCTTTTGAATTGCTGGATGCATGCCTTGATATAGAATTAGAACTTGGAAGAAAAAGGGAAATTCATTGGGGCCCCCGGACAATAGACCTTGACATTTTGCTGTATAATCACGAAAATATTGAAACAGAGAAGCTTATTGTTCCTCATCCTCGGATGCATGAAAGAGCGTTTGTCCTTGTTCCTCTTTTAGAGGTTGATTCCAGCATCAGGCTTCCGAAGATGGAGAGGCCCTTAATTTCAATACTGGATGCTATACCTGACAGAGAGGGAGTACGGATATGGAAGCAGAAAAATGGGGAAGACGTATTCGCGCTTTTCGAAAATTAAAAGGATTTACGCAAGAAGGGTTTGCGAGAGAGCTGGGTGTATCGGTTTCAATATTGGGTGAAATTGAAAGAGGAAACCGCATGCCTGCACCGGCTTTAATTGAGCAGATCGCTCTGGCGCTTAAAGTAACACAGGAAGAATTAGCTCCAAGGCAGGAGCACGATTAATATATACGTTTGAATATTTTAAAAGGAGGTGGGTGCAATTTATGTTCAAAATTGGCGATATCGAGTTGAAAAACCGTGTTGTACTGGCTCCGATGGCCGGAGTGTGCAACTCGGCTTTCCGGCTGACTGTAAAAGAATTCGGTGCCGGTCTCGTGTGTGCTGAGATGGTCAGCGACAAAGGCATTGTCTCTAAGAATGAAAGAACTATGAATATGCTTTATATTGATGAAAGAGAAAAGCCGCTAAGCCTGCAGATTTTCGGAGGCGAAAAAGAAACGCTTGTAGAAGCAGCGAAGTTTGTTGATAAAAATACAAATGCAGATATCATCGACATTAACATGGGATGCCCTGTCCCTAAAATCACTAAATGTGATGCAGGTGCCAAGTGGCTCCTTGACCCGGATAAAATTTATGAAATGGTTTCTGTTGTAACGGACGCTGTCGAAAAGCCTGTTACTGTGAAAATGCGCATGGGCTGGGATGAAGATCACATTTATGCTGTAAAAAACGCTCAGGCTGTTGAACGCGCCGGCGGTAAAGCTGTAACCCTTCACGGACGTACGCGTGTCCAAATGTATGAAGGGAAAGCAAACTGGGATATCATTCGCGAAGTGAAGCATAACATTAACATCCCGCTTATCGGAAATGGTGATGTGCAGACACCGAAGGATGCCAAGCGTATGCTGGATGAAACAGGCTGTGACGGTGTCATGATCGGACGTGCTGCTTTAGGAAACCCATGGATGATCTACCGCACAGTCAAATACCTTGAGACTGGTGAATTAATGGGCGAGCCTTCTGTGCGCGAAAAGATTGAAGTGTGCATTCTTCACCTGGACCGACTGATTTCACTAAAAGGCGAATTTATCGCTGTCCGTGAAATGAGAAAGCATGCAGCATGGTACCTTAAAGGAATCCGGGGCAATGCGAAAGTCCGCAATGCGGTTAACGAATGTGATACGAGAGAAGATCTTGTTACATTGCTGAACGCTTTGGTTATCGATGCAGAAGAAAAGGAAAGAAGCCAGACACAGGCTGGATAAGCGACGTAAAGTTTGACAGGCTGTCATTCTTTGCCTATAATACTTTTGATAAAAGGAAACTGCCAGTGCATGAACTGGCAGTTTTTATTCTATTTAAATATTTAGGATGTCTGATTTACTCACTTTGTGTAAAATAATAGTGATATACATTTTTGAAGGATCGCAGAATTGTGCGTACATAAAAAGATTTACAAAATGGAGATGATTTCAGTGAGCCAGAGTCATGAAGAATTAAATGACCAGTTAAAAGTAAGACGCGAGAAAATGAACAGCTTGCGCGAACAGGGAATGGATCCTTTCGGGAAACGTTTCGACCGTTCACACCAAAGCATAGAATTAATTAAGCAGTACGGTGATCTTGAAAAAGAAGAAATAGAAGAAAAGAATGTTTCTGTCACGCTGGCAGGCCGTATTATGACAAAGCGCGGAAAAGGGAAAGCCGGATTCGCTCATATACAAGATCTATCTGGACAAATTCAAATCTACATCCGCAAAGATGCAGTTGGGGAAGAGAGCTATGCAATCTTCGAATCTGCCGACCTGGGGGATATCATTGGGGTCAGAGGTACACTCTTTAAAACAAAGGTAGGCGAACTTTCTGTTAAAGCACAGGAATTTGACCTTCTGACAAAATCCCTGCGTCCACTTCCGGATAAGTTCCACGGACTTAAAGACGTTGAGCAGCGTTACCGTCAGCGTTACCTGGATCTAATTATGAGCGAAGAAAGCAAACAGACTTTCATCACAAGAAGCCGTATTATCCAATCTATGCGCCGCTACCTAGACAGCCACGGCTACCTTGAAGTTGAAACACCTATGATGCATTCCATTGCAGGGGGAGCATCTGCACGCCCATTTATCACTCATCATAATGCGCTGGATATGGAACTTTATATGCGTATCGCGATTGAGCTTCATCTGAAGCGCCTAATTGTGGGCGGCCTTGAAAAGGTATATGAAATTGGCCGGGTATTCCGTAATGAAGGTGTATCAACACGTCACAATCCTGAATTCACTATGATTGAATTGTATGAAGCTTATGCTGACTATAGGGATATCATGAGCCTGACAGAAAATCTTATTGCCCACATTGCCCAGGAGGTTCTTGGAACAACTACTGTGCAGTACGGTGAGTACGAAGTGGATCTAAAGCCTGAATGGAAAAGGCTTCATATGGTAGATGCCATTAAGGAATACACAGGGGTAGACTTCTGGAAAGAAACAAGCAAGGAAGAAGCCCAGCAGCTTGCCAAAGAACACGGTGTTGAAATCAAAGACAATATGGAATATGGACATATTGTTAACGAATTCTTTGAGCAGAAGGTTGAAGAGAAGTTAATTCAGCCTACATTCATCTATGGACATCCTGTCGAGATTTCACCGCTTGCTAAGAAAAATGAAGAAGATCCACGCTTTACTGATCGATTTGAATTATTCATTGTAGCCCGCGAGCATGCGAATGCCTTTACTGAGCTGAATGATCCGATTGACCAGCGCGAACGTTTTGAAGCTCAGCTGAAAGAACGTGAAGAGGGCAATGATGAAGCTCATATGATGGATGACGACTTTATTGAAGCTCTTGAATACGGCATGCCGCCAACTGGCGGACTTGGCATTGGGATCGACCGCCTGGTCATGCTGCTGACAAACTCTCCTTCTATTAGAGATGTCCTGTTATTCCCGTTAATGCGCCATCGTTAATATCTATAAATCAAGACAGAGTACAGCGCGTGCTCTGTCTTTTTTTGTTTTATATTGAGGAATTAGGATGTAAGATCTGCATAAATGATGCTTTTTTTTGAGCAGAATAATGGGAATATTTTTTCTTTCATTTTTACGGATAAAAAAGAAAAAAACATATTGCATGTTGTCCTGCAAGGTGATATATTTATATTCGTTGCTGCGAGACAGTGACTTATAAAAAAAGATTTTAAAAAAAGTTATTGACTCGGATTACTGAATCTGATAAGATAATAAAGTCGCCTTTGAGCGGCGGATTGATCTTTGAAAACTGAACGAACAAAAACGTCAACGTTAATTCTTTAGTCTTTTTTGAAAAGACAACTTATGAGCTTAATCAACTCTTATATGGAGAGTTTGATCCTGGCTCAGG
>NZ_CAXQGS010000120.1:0-3873 GCF_964223445.1 Cytobacillus sp. | reverse complement strand
CCAACTGCCCTGGCTGAAGCAGTCCCGGAAGACCTGATCAAATGGACAGACGGCAAGGCTCTGATTGCAACGGGAAGTCCATTTGCTAATGTGGAATACAACGGTGTTTCCTATAACATTGGGCAGTCAAACAACGCATTTGTATTCCCTGGTCTCGGGCTTGGAGCCATCGTTGCCAAAGCTGAAATAATTTCAAAAGGTATGTTTGCTGCAGCTGCCAACGCTGTTGCTAAGCTGACCGACACCAGCCAGCAAGGAGCGTCCCTGCTCCCTCCGATTGAAAAATTGCATGATGTCTCTATCTATGTGGGTGTTGAAGTAGCGAAAGCCGCGATAGAAGAAGGAATTGCAAGAGCAGACATTACGGATTTGGCAAAAGCTGTGGCAGATGCAGTGTGGGAACCGGAGTATAAAGAATTTAAGAGTGTCGGTAATTGGGCAAGTTTTAAAACCTGATTGGATATTAAGAATATATGCCCGGTGCCCCTGGTAATGGTTGATTCTCTTAACAAGGCTGTATGAAACTGCATCTCAATTGTTAGAGATTTTCTAACAGTTTGCAGTTTGATATCATTTATCTTTTCGCGCTTTTTGCCGGCTCAATGTCTGGATATCAAACTAAAAGTGATGTCTTGACCCAAGGTAGGTTTAGTAGGGTTTTAAATCATTTACTTTATAAGTATTTAGCCCTTTGTAAACCCAAAAGGGCTTTTGTTTGTTTATGGGACTTTCTCAAACCGCTGCCTGGATTTGAGGAGTCAGAGTAAATATTACCAAGCTCTGGAGAGTAACTTTCGTTTAGAAAAAGACTGGCACTTTTCTATATCTTCAGCCTAAGTAACTGCTATTGATCAAAAGCTGGCCTTCCATAACCGGCAATCTTTGAATTAGACAAAAAATAATACTTCTTGCAAACACCTCCTCCGTTAGAAATCATGCTGGAAGCACCTGAAGTATTGCCTTCGATTGTATAAACATACTTGGAATCAACCGCATAAACGATTCCTGTGTGATGAGCACTCGAAATGCTTGTACCAAAGAAAATTTGATCACCAATTTTAGGACTGGACGTATAAAATTGCCCATGGTTATTGAAATACTCAGCGGAATTTGGGCACCGAGCCCCAAGCACTCCATGGCACAAAAGCCTTTTTGCTTCATCGACACCGTATGCCTGAACGAAGCACCAATCAACGAATACGTCGCACCAGGCCAATCCCTGCTTTGAACCTTTATAAAATCCGCTGATTGCATCTAAGTCTCGTGCATACTTAGTGTAATTATTGGTGCCAGCATTAGCGGTTTTGTCATCAAGGTTACTGATACTTGCTTTTTCAAGATAACCAACTTCTGCTTCGGCTATTTGAATGACACAAGATACATCAGCCACATCATAGACCTCCTTAACGGTGTAGAGTTACTATACCACCAGTTTATTCCTGTGGAGTAAAAAACGGAATCAAATAAACCATCTTCCAGCGCGGAAGATGGTTTATTCATGCGGAAATCCTGCTGGGGCAACGCCTCATACACCAGGATAGCAGCTGTGCCTGAAAGGTTAATTGAGCTTATCTCTTTTCTGATAATAACCATATAGCTGGCCGGTTTATTGCTGTTTTTTTTAAAACACTAAGAAAATCTTAAGAATTGCATAAAGTGTTTGTTAAGATTTAACTGATATTATTCTATTAACAGGAATAATAAAGGGATGGTACTTATATTGAAATCATTTTTGGGAGTGAATTTTCATGAACATATTGGTTTGTGATGATGATAAAGCCATTGTAGATGCGATAGGCATCTATTTAGAAAACGAAGGCTATAAAATACATAAAGCATTTAATGGAGAAGAAGCCATTGAGGTAATCAGAGATCATGAGATTCATCTTGTTATCATGGATATTATGATGCCCAAGATGGATGGGATTAGAGCTACCATGAAGATTAGAGAAGAAAACAATATCCCATTAATCATGCTTTCTGCCAAATCGGAGGATTCGGATAAAATTTTAGGCTTAAATTTGGGAGCAGATGACTACATAAGCAAGCCATTTAATCCCCTGGAGCTAATTGCAAGGGTTAAATCACAGCTGAGACGATATACGACATTTGGAAGTCTTGAAACAAGAAGCAATGTATATCAGACGGGGGGACTTATGATTGATGATGAAAGGAGAACAGTTTCGATCGATGGGAAGGAGGTCCATCTGACACCCGTACAATATAAGATCTTAAAACTTCTGACAGCAAATGCCGGAAGAGTTTTCTCCATTGAAGAGATCTATGAAAAGATATGGAATGAAAAATCCTTTAGTCCTGAAAATACAGTAACCGTTCATATCAGGAAAATTAGAGAAAAAATAGAGATAAATCCGAAAGAGCCAAAATATTTGAAGGTGGTGTGGGGAGTTGGATATAAAGTTGAAAAGATATAGTCATTCTGTCATGACGAAATTCATTGTCTTTATCATAGCCGTCATCTGTTTTACGGGGGCCATTCGAGCCATTGTTGAGGTAGAGGTCGTAAATGATGGTCAATTCAGCAGCGTGTTAGAAGACAATTATTTAGAGAGCAGGGCATTTGTGCTGGAAAATGAAGCTCTCATCGGTGATCTCACAAGACTATTAGGGGAATATAAGAATAAGGAACATATTTTAAGCGGCAAAACAATCAGCCAGGATGAATGGAGAAGTGTTGAAGAGAATTTATATTCAGAATTTCGGAACCAATCCAGAAGCTATAATCCTGAATTAAGTGAAGAAGAAAATTTCAAACGGTTTGAAGAAGAGTACGCAGAGACACTCTCTCAGGAAAAGGACCAGCTGATCAGGGAGGATTTAAGAGAATTTCATTTGCTTTTGCAGAATATAGAGGATTCAGAGCTCATGTTTTATGCCAGTGATGGGACAAATGTGTTTAAAAACAGTGCAAAGACCGAAAAAGAACAGTTTGAAAGCTACCCTTCTTATATGCTTTTCGAGGAATACAATCGAGAGTTTTATCCAAAAGAAACGGAAGAAAATGAACATTTGCATGTAATTACTGAGCAAATGGATGAACTGAATTCAGGAACCACAGTTGTGTATGTTGCTTTTCCGGAAGATTTGCTGGATCTTAAAACAGAAGAGTGGCAAGAAAACAAAGCCATTGCTGGAAAAAATGTATATCAAGTATTTGGATTCCTGGCTGGATTTATTCTTTCATTCTTTTACCTTGTGCTTATAGCAGGCAGAAAGTCATTTAAGGATCAAGAGCTGCATTTTCATCCGGCAGATAAATTATACAATGACATCAATATCGTATTATGTATTATGCTTATAGTATTTTGGGTTGCTTTAGTGGATGATGTGTTTGAGAATATAGAAAAAATGATCACACCTATTACGATCCCTTTTGCCGCTCTGGGATTCATGCTGATTCTATCACTCATAAAGCATTTCAAAAATAGAACGCTTATCAGACATACATTAATTTATACATTGATCCACAAACTGGTTAAATTTATAGGAGATGTATATCAAAGCGGAAGCACCGGCGTAAAGACGGTACTGCTTGTCATCGGTTATCCAATAGTGATTGCTTTAACGTTCTTCATGTTTCCGGTAACGATTGGCCTGGCTGCCTGGTTTGCCTTTAAGAAAATCAAGACCTTTAACTCTATACAGAGCGGGGTAGAGAGAATTAAGGAAGGGAACCTTCATCACCGTATTGAAGCAGGCGAAAAAGGAGAATTCAGCAGGCTTGCTGCCAACATCAACAGCATCACGGATGGATTAAAAAAAGCGGTGGATAACGAACTAAAAAGTGAGCGGTTGAAAACAGAGCTAATCACCAATGTATCGCATGATATTCGAAACCCCTTAACTTCCATT
>NZ_CAXQGS010000119.1:0-5606 GCF_964223445.1 Cytobacillus sp. | reverse complement strand
CGAAATGTGGAGGCGACTGCCCAGGGACGACAGGCATAAGACGGTTCCTGTAAGAAGGCGTTTTTCCTTCTGAAAGGAAACGGCTTATGACCCCGAGTCCCTAGGTGCCGAAACAAGACAAGCTTGTGACCTCGAGGGGGTAGGCGATGAGCTAGACATTCCTAGAAGTTCAAAGTAAAGGACAGCCTAATTTTTCGAATATTTTCGCCTTTTTAAAAAATGCCTTTTTACTAACTTCTTACAAAAGAAGATTTTTGTCAAGCAAGAAGGTTTATGAATAATCTTCAATTAATTTACCTATTTCTGACATAATCAATTCGGTGGTTTCCTCCGCCGAAGCCTTTCTTTCCCTTAGCTCTTTCATATCAATTGGTTTACCGTAAACAACTTTTAATTTTGAAAAAGCCTTATAGGGTCCAATAATGGCGCAGGGAACGACATGCGCTTCTGACCTGAGAGCAAAAAAACCTGCACCTGCCAGTCCTTTCCCCAGCTGCCCCGTTTTACTTCTAGTACCCTCTGGAAACAGCCCTAAAACATTTCCTTCTTTTAAGATTCCAAGCCCTTTTCTTAATGCCTCCCTGTCACTCATTCCTCTCTTGACAGGAAATGCGTTTAGATCGGGAAGAATTTTCCCCAGAACCGGGACATTAAATAGCTCTTCTTTAGCCATAAAATAAACTGGCCTTGGGGCATTAATGCCGACCACCGGAGGATCAAGATTATCTATATGATTGGAGCATAAAAGGACGCCCCCTTCAGCAGGAAAGTTCTCCTTACCAATTACTTCAAATCTGTATATGGGTTTTAGAACTCCATAGACTGCTGCTTTGGCAAAAGAATAGAGATTCACTTTGTACCAATCCTTTCAATAGCCAGATCCATTATCTTATTGACTACCTGTCCAATTGACAAAGAAGTTGTATCAATCTCTTTTGCATCCTCTGCTTTCTTTAAGGGAGCTACTTCACGCTCAGAGTCCAGTTTGTCCCTTAAGGAAATTTCTTCCTTAAGCTTTTCAAGATCAGATGGATATCCCTTCTGGATATTTTCATTATGTCGCCTTACAGCTCTTTCATCGACAGAGGCTAAAAGGAAAATCTTTACTTCTGCATGGGGCAGGACATGGGTTCCGATATCCCGGCCATCCATTACCACTCCTCCATTTAAGGCAAAGCTTTGCTGGCGCAGTACCATTTCTTCTCTAACCAGCTTATGCATGGAAACTATAGAAACAGAATTTGTCACTTCAGAAGTCCTGATTTCATTTGTCACATCCTGGCCGTCCAGATAAATTAATTGCCCTTTTTCGCCAGGCTGCAGTTCAATACCTGTATTGTTTAGAATCTCCATAAGAGAAGCTTCATCTTCAAGACTTGCATTCTTCTGAATCGCTTTATAAGTCAAGGCACGATACATGGCACCAGTATCAATATATATGTAAGATAATTTTTCTGCCACAATCTTTGCTACTGTACTTTTCCCTGCAGCAGCTGGGCCGTCAATTGCAATTGATATACGTTTGCTCATAGTTCCTCCTGTACCCCTGGCCGCTTCTTCCCCAGGTTCATTCAGCTTTATTTTAACATAATAAGTCTGCATCAGTGCATAATTAAGCTGTTTTTTAAGTCTTGCAATTTTTAAAAAAAGCCCCTAAAAGACTTATAATTTATCGTTTTCAACACGACCGCCAGCACAAAAATAAGCAGGCGCCCGCCTGCTAATAATTTTCCCTGAACGTTTCAAGCAGCTCAGTGAAATTCTGATCTGTTACACCCTCATACTGTGTCAGCTGCTTTAATTCCGGTAAAGCATCCATATGATGAAAGAAAAATTGAGTGAACAGCAAGAAAACAAATTGCACAATAATTAACTTTAGAATAATCCTCTCTACCGTTTTCATCATTGCCATCTCTCCAACTGTAAATATAAGAATAAGCCAATAGACTTCACCATCTATTATGAGAGATGAATATAAAAAATATTCCTTTATTTATATTTCCAGGCCTTTTTTCTTCATAGCCAATTGCCTATCGAAACAAAATCGCAAAAGCAATTGCCTATCCTGGGGGCTTACGTCCATAAACTGAACAGAAATAAGCGATTTTCCATTTTTAGGTTCAGAAACTCTGATAACTTTACTTTTAAGCCGCAAATAATAATTGTCGCCGTTTTGCATTGCTAATACGAAATAAGTATGTATTTGCATATTCGCTTTTAAAGAACTTCTGCTTTGTGCGATGATTGCAGCCCCGCCCGCACTAATATCATCCGTAACGGATACAAAAGGAATAAACTCATTACTTTCCGGGTGGATAGCAACATCAACAGGTGTTTCAACCCGGACAAACTGGCGCCGCTGAATTTTTACCAAATGTTCGTCCCCTGGATATGATAAAACCATCATCGGAATCTTCAGCTTAACTCTTCCCATAACCTCGCTTTCGAAAAGATATACAGTCCCATCTTCAGCTAAAAAAGTTGCCTTCAGCTGAGTCCCATCGAGCAGGAAAGCAGCTTTATTCGTTTCTTGATTTATCGGATAATCAATATATAGATTATTTCCTTCTCTTTCAGCAAGCTTGCATTTATATTTCTCGGATTTTTCCGAGTAGGTTAATTCCAGCAGCAATGTTTCTCCAATATTTATCACACTGACACACTTCCCCTTAGCAAAAGGATAATCTTGTCATTTAATTATGACCGGTATAAAAGAATCCTGCAATAGAATCTTTGAAAAAAATTAGGCAAAAAGACCCATATGCTATTTAAAACAAAAAAAGAAAGCCTATCTGGCTTTCTCTACAATACATCTTCAAATACTGGTTCAGCATTTTTAAGCTTTTCTACTTTTTCTTCCTGTCCTGTTTCTGCGTTTATATAGATTCTGTAGGTATCTTCACCCAAAGTGCCAAGAAATTCATAACAGGAAACTTCCTGATTCAAATCATTAATGATTATTGCCCGTCTGTCTTCCATGACTTTCAGCTGTGGATTTACCTTGGCTCTCGCCTCTTCTGCAGTGATTGCAGGCTCAGGAATTTCTCTCTGGTGATGAGCCTTTAAATAATCCTCAGCAGAAAAGGCTGCCATTTTGCCATTGTCAAGCGCAACTTTCACACGAATGGAGTCCGGATAAATTCTTACACCATCCTGATTGGATACAAAGGTAAATACCCCTAAATTGTCATACTGAGCACTCTCGAATAAATCAAGGTCCTTAAAACCATTGTCTTTCAGAAATTTAACCGCATTATTGCTTGCTTCATTAAGGCTTACTTTTTGTTTCGCCACTTCCCTATCCAGTATAAACCAGATTGGATAACCGCCTTTTTTAGTGATATCCATGTTTGCTTCTTCTTTTGTTTTCTTATTTTGAATACTTACACTAAAGAACCCGTAATCAGATCCTTTACCGTTTTCCGTCACTCTGATATTAATATTATTTCCCAGGTTTGCATATTGCCGGCCTATTCGTGCAGCTTCTTCTTCTGTTATTTCTTTACCCTTAAGATATTTGTAATTTTCATCTTTCCTCTGCATATTTACAAACGCAGGTCCAAAGTCTGTCTCTCCATAGCCTTCAACCGTTTTTTCCACTGTCTTAAATCCATCTATGATTGTATTATCTGCAGCTTCCTCATTTGAAGCAAGCGCCATTTCTACATCCATCCACCGTAAGTTTTTCTCAAGCACCATATGCTGAACTTTGCGCAAATCCTGCTGAACATCAGCCGACTGTTTATAAAGCTGCTTTAGCGCTTGATATTCTTTATCAGATAAAGGCTCCTTCTCCAAGTCCCTTACTGCTGTCCGATAACTGAAATCTCCAATATTGGATAGAAACTCTTCTGTTTTATTGAAAGGAAGAAGCGAGAGAGGCAGCTGGCCAACATCTGAGTGGGCTTCTGAAGTCAATCTCCATACTTCGGCCAATTCAGGTGATAGTGAAGCTCTAGAATTCATTGCTAAGGTTGTTCCAATTTTGTCATGCAATAAGTCAATTTGGTAAGTTAAATCATGAAATGCCCTTTGATAATTATTTTCGGCATTAATTACGATTGCATTTTTCTCCCGGTGCTCCTGATAACCCCAGAACGCTGTACCGGCAACACCCAGTGCAAGTACGCCTATTAGAATTCCTCTAAGCATGATCATTCACCCCTCTATTTACAGAATATATGTTTTCCAATTTGCTTGATTTGCGGCCGTGTCCAAATCCATCCGCTTGTAGCTGTATCCGGATTAAAGTAATACAGTGCCTCGCCTGTTGGATCCCATCCATTGATGGCATCAAGGACAGCTTTTTTTGCTGTTTCATTCGGCGTTAGCCATATCTGTCCATCGGCAACGGCAGTAAAAGCACGAGGCTCAAATATAACACCAGAAACAGTGTTTGGAAATGAAGCACTTTCTACACGGTTTAAAATTACTGCGGCAACTGCCACCTGGCCTGTATATGGCTCCCCTCTAGATTCTCCATAAACCGCATTGGCCATCAGCTGGATATCATTTTCTGAGAATCCGTTAGGCACATTTGCAGCGGTCGGCTGTTTAGGAGCTTCCTGCTGCTGTGCCGTTCCCCCGGAAGATCCCCCTTGCTGAGGCTGAGTCTGCTTCTCAGTGTCCACCCCGCCGTAGTGGGTAAATTTATTGCCCTTATTAATTTGTTCTTTCACATACTGTTCATTATACTTGGATGCCTTTACGAGCTTGTTTTTTGTTTCCTGACCAGCAAGCCCGTCTATCGGAAGGCCGAATTCATATTGAAAATTCCTAAGTGCCCAATAGGTTCCCCACCCAAAAACTCCATCGATTTTCCCATTGTAGAAACCTAAATACTGCAGGCGGGACTGAAGCTCGATTACATCATCTCCAACAGCTCCGTGCTGGATAACCTGGTTCGAAAAGGCATTAGCTTTGTCCATATTCCCGCTCAATGGAATTCCCAGAACACAAAGGGAGATTATGAGTAGAACCTTTCCTGCCAAAAAATTCTTTTTCATGGATTTTAACCTCCAAAAGTCAATCTTTTTTCATTGACCCTATTTTTTGTAGTCCTTGGCTTTTTATTCAATAACTTGAGTCTTTTTACTTTAGGTTGGTTTTCGGCAAAATAAAAAACCCTCCATCAGGAATGGAGAGTTTTCTGTAAATCAAATTGATTATTCATGTGGTTTACGCTATGTGCCCTTGCTTTTTTCACTTTTCTTAAGCCCAGCCACCAAAGGAAAATCATAAATGGAAACATGATAAAAATCCAATGTTTTAAGGAAATCAGGATGTAGTCGTAAATACCGTGAAGGAGAAAAGGTATAAAGAGCGAGAAGGCTATCCATTTTTTTGTCGAGGTTGCCGAGAATTTTCCTTTTCCTATATAATAGCCCATGATAACACCAAAGAGAGCATGACTGGAAACCGGAAGCAAGGCCCTTCCAAGAGCGTGTTCCACACCGAGCGCGACGAGATAGAAGATATTTTCTGCAGTGGCAAAGCCAAGTGATACAGAAGCACCATACACAATTCCATCATATGGTTCATCAAATGTGATATGCTGATAAATAGTATAAAATAATATAAACCATTTAAAGAATTCTTCCAGCAGG
>NZ_CAXQGS010000118.1:0-3661 GCF_964223445.1 Cytobacillus sp. | reverse complement strand
AAGCTTGTCTAGTTTCGGCTCCTAGGGACTCGAGGTCATAAGCCGTTCCCTTCCAGAAGGAAAAAACCCCTTCTTTCAGGGACCGTCTTATGCTAGTCGTCCCTGGGCAGTCGCCTCAACATTTCTTCCATCCGTCCAAAAGGTTAAAGAACAACCTTTTAGCCGGCTCGTCTTATGCTTGTCGCCGATAAGCGGGCGCCTTCCGCTTTTCTAGTAGCCCACTCAAAATGAGGACATCTGCATATTAAATAGAGAAGGCATTAAAAATTAAGGAGGTTACCCTGCATGTATTATTATAGAGGCCCATATAGAAACGGGGGCGAAAGGTTCTTCTTTTTAGGAGCTCCTTTTGTCGGCGGCCTGCTCGGCGGTTTCCTGGGAGGCGGGCTGGGAGCAGCATTATTTGCTCCACGTCCTTTTTATGGACCTCCGCCGCCATTCTATGGCCCGCCAGCTGCACCATATGCTCCCTATGGCGGAGGCGGATACCCTGGCTATGGACCATATGGAAACCCTTATTATCGCTAAACATGTAAAGCTCTCTTGATTGAGAGCTTTTTTATTAATGTTTACTTACAACCATCTCAGCTTTAGTGTCAGATCACAGCATTTCTGGGGATCCTCTTTATCAGATTCAAAGTGGAGGCTTAGCCCGTCAGGTGTATAGGACACCTTAGGAATTCGGGATATTCCTGTTGATTTTATCATTTTATCGACTGCATCTTTTTTTGACTGCTGAGCCGCTGACATCAGTTCATAAGAAAACTTTTTTGACTCTGCCATATTTACAAGCAATGTGCTGGCGTCTTTCATGAGGACTTCCATTTTTTTAGCGGAGCTCATGAACATTTGAGGATCGACAGCAGGAAAGGTTCTGTAGAGATGGACAGGATGATAATAAGACTGGCAGGCTTGCGGATAATTCCAGCAGGTTTGAAGCTGAGGGTTGTATCCAGGTTTTGGGTAGCGAAAATAATAATAGGGGTACATCCGGTTCTGCCCCTTTCGATTAATAATCAATGCACACATACCCAATATATGAAACGAAGGCTATTCCTATGAGAAAACAAAATGAAAATGCTTTCGCGAATAAATGCGGCTTGCACCCTGCATAGATAAAAAGGGGTTGCAGAAGGTGCATTAGAAAGGCAATTTTAATAAGGCTTGATATAATTAGAAAAGGGGTAAAAGAACTGCATGAAGAATATATTAGTGTAATGAATATAAATAAGTGAGCACTGCTTACATAGATGGGAGGCCCCGGATGGAACTGGAACTGGTTTTGGAAATTATTGAGAATAACGGATATTTGGGGCTGTTTCTATGGCTTTGGGTAGGGGTCTTTATTTTTCCTGTGCCGAATGAATTAATCGTGATGACTGTTGGGCTTTCTGCCTCTTTAAAAACACTTCACCCTGTGCTTGCTTTCATTGTCATTTATCTTGGCATCCTGGCTGCATTGTCAACCTGTTATACAATCGGACGTTTGATTGGCCGGCCCTTGCTTAAATACTTCCATAAAAGTAAAAGGATGTCTAAAACCATTAATGCTTCTTTAAAACTAATGGAAAAGTATCATGCCTTTTCCCTCTCTTTCAGTTATTTTGTTCCGGGTATCAGAAATTTCCTCCCTTTCTTATACGGCTTCAGTAAATTGCCATTTAAAAAATTCGCTTTGTTTGCGTACAGCGGCGCACTAATATGGCTGTCTGTGACTTTCACGATTGGCTATGTATTTGGAGATCATATTGATGCCATCATCAAACATGAAAAAGAATTACTGCTTGGCCTTGCAGGCTTTGCATTGCTCCTCCTTATTTTTCGCTTTACCAGAAGAAAGCGGGGGAAGGATCAGGAAAAGCTGCATGATCAGGGGCTGGGACTTTAAAATAAAAAGGCAGCTCCCAGGCTGCCTTTTTTACTTAATACTGATTGCGGTGCTCTACCAGGTCGATGGCTCCAAGTACAATATGAGCGAGCCCGAAACCAACGATGGTATCTGATAACATGTTATTGGTTCTGCGGTTTTGTTTCATTGCATATCCAGCAGCAGTAACAGCGGTGCCGAGAACAGTTGGAATTAATCCTTCGCGAACGCGATTCATGACGGTCACCTCTTTTTTTATGATTGTCCTGCAGGACATACATAGTTTGATCTTATATAATGAAGTATAGTATGACAACATTTTACATATGGAAAGGGGTTAGGGGAATGGAGTTGAAAGATACTTTAATCGAAACACTCGGAATGGAAATCGTGTCACTTGAAAAAGGCCGTGTAGTTGCTACTATGCCTGTTGATGAACGCACCCGCCAGCCGTTTGGCCTGCTGCATGGAGGGGCATCTGTCGCGCTTGCGGAAACTGTTGCAAGCATAGGAGCATTTGAGCTTTGTGACAAAGAAACGGAATCTGTTGCAGGGCTTGAGATCAATGCCAACCATATACGTGCTAAAAAGGATGGAATTGTGACGGCTGTCGCAACAGTGCTGCATCAGGGAAGAACCACAATGGTATGGGATATCAAAATATCGGATGAAAATAACAAGCTGATTTGCACATCCAGATGCACAATGGCCGTAATAAAAAGGAAATAAAATAAAAAACCGCAAGAGGATTTCTTGCGGTTTTCCCATTTATTATTGTTCCTTGCTGCCTGCCTTTTTCATATGTGGTGCATCTTTTAAGTCATCCTGTACACTTTTATCCCATAGCTCTACACCAGAGTTATATGCGGCCCGGGCAATTAAATGCCCGGCTACAGGCGAAGTCATGAAGATGAATATAATTCCGAGCAGGACTCTGGAATTGAAAAAGCCATCTTTAACATAAAAGAACAGCAGGGCTCCGAGCAGTATGGACATAACCCCCAGTGTAGCGGACTTTGATGCCGCATGGTTCCTGGTATAAATATCAGGAAGCCTGATAACGCCATATGCAGCAACAAGACTTAAAAAAGCTCCCAGAATAATCAGCACAATAATGACAATATTAGCGATCTCGTTCATTTTCGATAATAACCCCCTTCTCCAGATATTTAGAGAAGGCTACGGTCCCTATAAAGGCAAGAATCCCAATCAGAAGGATAACCTCCACAAACGCACTTGTATTAAGGGCGATAGAAATCAATGCAACAATTGCAACTAGATTTATGCCAATAGCATCAAGTGCAACCACACGGTCTGGAGTGGTTGGGCCTTTAATCACTCTGTAAATCAAACCGATGGTGGCAGCCGAAATGATCAGGATGGCACTTAGAACAACAGTATTCAGCATTACCGGCTCACCTCCATGATCGCTTTTTCAAACGAGTTCCTGATTGAATCAATGGTTTCCTCTGCATCTTCAATATCAATTGCATGAATGTAAAGAATCTTATTATCCGGGGAAACGTCTACAACCAATGTCCCCGGAGTCAGTGTGATCAAATTCGAAAGCACTGTAATTTCCCAGTCCTTTTTCAGAACGGTGGGGTAGGCAAAAATGCCTGGCCGCATATCAAGCTTGGGCCTTAACAATACTTTGAGCACGCCGATGTTCGCTAAGATCAGCTCTTTGATGAAAAGAAATAGATTATTCTTGATTTTGCAAAAATTAAATTGAAGAATAACAAGAAGCCCGAAGAAGAATCAATTGAATACAAAGTTTTTCATGCAATTGTT
>NZ_CAXQGS010000117.1:0-52816 GCF_964223445.1 Cytobacillus sp. | reverse complement strand
GCGACCACCGAGATCTACACGCTCGTCTACACTCTTTCCCTACACGACGCTCTTCCGATCTGTTAAGGCTGCCACATGCTGGCGGCCGGAATTGAATTTTAAATAGGCATTTGCGGTAGAAGATACATTCCCGATATCTGTAGTGACAATTGCGTTTTCCGGAAGGACCTTTGTAAGCTCAAGCAGCGCCCTGCGCGGATTAATTGGACTTCCTTCCACCATGGCCAGATCCACAAGTTCTTTTTCCCATTGTTCTTTTTCATTTGTGACTCTCGCCATTCTCTCAGAATTGAATTGCTTATTTGGTACTTTTTCTTTCAGCCGTTTTGCGATTTCAGCAGAAGCTGCTTTGGCATCACCAATAATCCCAATTTCTACTGGATGGGTTCTGGCGATATTACGGGGATTGATATCAATTTGGACAATCTTTGCGTTTTTCGGAAAGTAATCAATGTCATAGCATGGCAATGTTCCAAAGACAGATAATCTGGTACCGATAGCGAGCACCACATCTGCATCCTTTAATGTGTTCATAGCTGCTTTTGACCCCATATACCCAATAGGCCCCACCGCTAAAGGTTCATTTGCCGGGAAAGCATCATTATGCATATAGGAAACAGCTACAGGGATCGTTAAATGATCGGCAATTTCCTTCACTGCCTCTATTCCATCTGAATCCACTACTCCCCTGCCGGAAATGATGACTGGATTTTTGGCAGATGAAAGCAATTCCACAGCCTGATCAATCTGTTCTAATGATCCGCAGCCCCTATTATCTACGCGATACTGATGCGGTTCTAGGATTACATCTTCCACTTCACCATAAAAATAATCCCGCGGAATATCAAATAACACTGGACCTCTCTCTGCGTAAGCAATTCTAAAGGCAGTCCTCAGGCAATCCGCCACCCGTCCCGGATGTGTGACCCTAACGGTTTCCTTCGTGATCGCTTTAAAAACTGAAACCTGATCGCACTCCTGGAAACCGTCCCATCCGACGGTAGGTGTTCCTGCTGAAGGAGAAATGACGACCATAGGAGTGTGAGCCTGATTCGCTGCCGCTACCGACGTTACCATATTGGTGATTCCAGGTCCATTCTGGCCAATGACCACCCCTGCAACTCCGCTTACTCGAGTATAGGCATCTTCCATGTGGGCAGCGCTTTGCTCATGCCGAACGCCGATGAAGCGGATCCCGGCAGTTGGAAGCAAGTCTAATAGATCCATGAAGGCTGATCCCAAAATCCCGGAAATATGTGTGACACCTTCTTTAACTAATGTTTCTACAATTGCCTCACTTGGTGTCATTTTCACCTTTCTTGTTTTGATTACTGCTAGTTCTTTTTCTGCTTTTGCCATTGCGGGCACTTCCTTTCCAGTTTTAATAGGATGATAGCTCTTAATCAGATTCAAATTTTCCCTATCTAAATTTCTTTAAATGCATTTTTGACCGTCTCAACAACAAATTTTAAGTCTTCTTCTGTAGAAGAAAGCGGCGGAGCTATAATAAGGACATTATTGAAGCCAGGCACTGTATCCCCATTTCTGCCAATGATCAGGCCTTTTTCTTTACACAGTGCAATGATCTTTGTCAATAATTGGTCAGAAGCCGGCTGCTTCGTTTCCTTGTCTTCAACCAATTCAATGCCATACAAGAAACCGGTGCTTCTGACTTCGCCAACATTTTTATGAGCCTGCAAATCTTTTAAACTGCTTAAAATGCTTTCACCCAGCACCTCTACCCTGCTGACAATATTCTCCCTTTCTATGATTTCGATATTTTTCAATGCAACTGCACAGCTTGCCGGATGTCCCCCATAGGTTGAGACATGGCGAAAATGGTTATCTGTTCCCTGTTCCTTAAATTTCTCATAAATTCTGGAATGAACTGCCGTAGCACCAAGTGGCAGATAACCGCTGGTCAACCCTTTTGCCATTGTTACGATATCAGGCTGAACACCCTTTGAATGCATAAATCCAAACATCTTGCCCGTTCGCCCGAATCCGGATACTACTTCATCCATTATCAGGAGGACATCATGTTTTTTGCAGATTTGTGCCACTCTCTGCAGATATTCAGGGGACGGGATAATAACTCCCCCGCCTGAAATGAAAGGCTCCATTATGACTGCAGCAACCGTTTCGGCACCTTCCCATTGGATGACCTGGTCAATCATGTCAGCTGCGACTTTATCGCAATCCTTCACATCCTCGCCAAATGGACAGCGATAGCTGTAAGGAGGCGGCACATGCAGGAACCCCGGCATGCCAGGATCGTATTTCACTCTTCTGTTAGCCTGTGCAGTAGCACTTAAAGCACCTAAAGTAGAACCATGATAGGCACGGTAGCGCGAAATAAATTTATATTTTCCCGGATTGCCATTCTGATTATGGTATTGCCTCGCTATTTTGAATGCGGTTTCATTCGCTTCGGAACCGCTGTTTGAGAAAAAGGTTTTATAGGAATCCCCCAGCAATTCACTAATTTTTGCAGATAACTTAATGGCTGGTGCATGGCTTAATGTCAGAGGAAAATACGACAGCTGCATCATTTGCTCTGCAGCAGCCTCTGCAATTTCTTTCCGTCCATGTCCCAGGTTCAGACACCAAAGACCGGATACACCATCCAAATATCGATTGCCATCCATATCAGTAAACCATGAGCCTTCACCTGATTTGGCAATCATCGGACTGCTTCCTTCTGTATGCCGGCTCATCGCATGCCACAAGTGTTCCTGGTCCTGATCAGTTAACTTTTTGTTATCATTAAGTTCTAGCGTAGACATATTGCTTGCCTCCTTCTATTCATTAATTCAGGTTTGTTTTTTGTCTTTCCTTATGGGAATCATGTTGCGGCTGGAATCTTGTTTATTAATTCCTGGGTGGGTGTATAAGGATAGTTATGCGCCTCTGCAACTTTCTGATGAGTGACGTTTCCATTCATGGTATTGACCCCTTTTTCAAGAAAAGGATACTTTAAAATAGATTTTTCAATTCCTGTATTAGCGAGCATTAAGGCATATGGTGCTGTAGTGTTGGAGAGGGCATAGGTGGAAGTTCTTGCTACAGCGCCCGGAATGTTTGGAACCGCATAATGCAAAACACCATGCTTTACATAAGTTGGAGAATCATGTGAGGTAATATGATCGATGGTTTCAATTGAACCGCCCTGATCAATGGCAACATCAATAATGACCGAGTTCTTTTCCATTTGCATAACCATTTCTTCGGTTACTAACTGAGGTGCTTTTGCACCGGGGATAAGGACAGCCCCTATCACTAAATCGGCCAGTTTTACTTCCTGGGCGATATTGAACGGATTTGACATGACTGTTCTCACTCTGCCTGAAAAAAGATCGTCCAGCTGGCGGAGTCTTTCTGCACTTATGTCGATGATGCATACATCTGCACCAAGGCCGACAGCCATTTTTGCGGCATTTGTCCCAACTACTCCCCCGCCAATAATCACCACTTTTCCAGGCTTCACACCAGGAACCCCGCCTAATAAGACACCTTTTCCGCCATGAATCTTTTCAAGAAATTGCGCTCCGAGCTGGACAGACATCCTTCCGGCAACTTCACTCATAGGCGTTAGAAGAGGCAATGATTTGTTATCCAGCTGAATGGTTTCATAAGCAATCGAGGTAACTTCTTTTTCGACCAAAGCCTTTGTCAATTCAGGTTCAGCTGCAAGATGCAAGTAGGTAAAGAGAATTAATCCTTTTCGGAAATATTGGTATTCGACTGGCTGAGGCTCTTTAACCTTCATAACCATATCCGCAGCCCAGGCCTCTTTTGCACTTGACACAACCGTTGCACCAGCTTTTTCGTATTCCTCGTCTGAGATGCCGCTTCCTGCACCTGAACCCTTCTCAATCCAGACCGTATGGCCTGCATTAACAAATGCAGAAACACTTGCTGGAACAACGGAAACCCGGTTTTCATTATTCTTTACTTCCTTTGGCACACCAATAATCATGTCATCACTCCATCCTGCAAAATAGAAATATTAACCATCTCGTCATGACGTCATGTCGTCCGTACCAGTTGTTGTATGACTAGCCTCAGTTGTAATTAAAACATAACCATTATTCCTTTTCAATATTTTCTAAAAATTTTATATTATCGGAATTATCAATAGATATTATTGTAAAATTGAATAACACTGCATTTAACTATAATTCTTTGATAGTTTTATTCTAAATGAATACATATCCGAACGAAAAAAAGCAGAATAATATTCTATTAAGCTGCCATTTGTGTCTGATAATAACCGCTCTATGTGAAGCACACTTAATGTAGAGGGTACACCAAGCAGGTCGGCTTCTTCCTTGGATAAATAAGTGCTTGTAATGATCTGTTCAGCTTCTGAAAACTTTAAGTCTAAACTTTGCTCCAGCAGATCATACAGTGTACCCTTTTCAATATCATATCGGGCGAGATTTTCACCAATTTCAATAGGGTAATACTGACTTTCAAGGGCCAATGGCTTATCGTTTGCATAGCGAATTCGCTTTATAAAGTATGCCTCTGTAAGTCCGCTGGCTTCCACAATTTCTCTTGATGGAACAACAATGCCATTGTCCAGTAATTTTGCATCAGGCTTCATCCCCATTTTTTTAATCACTTCTGTTGTACTCGTAATATTTCCCAGCCACTCCTCAATCGGTTTCTTTGAAATAAAAGTGCCTTTTCCGTGGACTTTCTTTAGCACACCTTCGTTGACTAAATGGGAAACTGCCTCTCTCACTGTACTTCTGCTCACTTTATAGGTATCCATCAACTCCCTTTCACTTGGAATTTTCTCATTGAAAGAACGATTGTCTATGAGCTCCTGCAGCTTATTTTTTAATTGTATGTGAAGCGGAATAGGACTTTTAGAATCTAACTCTGTCATAATGGATGCCTCCTTACTATTTTTCAAATAATCAAAATGTATAATTAATTATATAGGTTACCCGAATGAATATCCATCCATTTACAGCAGATCCTGTTGCGCGTATTTAAAATTTTTTCTAATTATAGGTTGCCATTAAATGAGGATCAAGACAATCCAATGAAGCGATGGAAAGAGAACGTTTAACAATGAGCATCCCATCTGCTTAGAGATGGGATGCTCATTTTTTTCGATTTTGGTCATCCTTTGATATTCTCACTCATTCTTTTAACAAACATTGTCAAAAAATAGGCTGCATAAGCGATCGAGATATCGATCAGAAAGATATAGAAATGATTCATTCCCTTTTTAAAATGCACCATGCCTGCCCATTCCTCAAGTGTGGCAAATCCAAAGGCAAAAACGGCACTTGCTAAAATCGTGTAAATCAGAAAGCTTTTCTTGTGGTTTGTGCAGAACTGATAAATCAGCAGGAAACCGACTGGTAAAGCTGATGCTGTCATGTTCAGGGCATAGGGAAACATGGGAAATAAAAAATAGGTGTGAACAAAATAACTATATCGTTCCAAAAAGCTGTCGGCGTACGTCCAAAGAATATGCACGGTATAACCAAAGAAGAAAATCTCAAATATCCTGGTCCTGTCAATTGATAGATATACAATAACGAGCGGCAGCACCATAAGTGCCAAAACCACCCAAAACTGCCAGGTTCCAAGACCAGAGTATTCTCTCCAATAGGAAGAAATGAGTGCATTCATCTTTTCACTTTGGGAGAATATCTGCTCCCAGTATTCACTATAACTCAAAGAATTACCTCCCTAAACGCATCATCATCTTGATAGAATTATGCATAATCATAGTTTTCTACCCGTGCATCAATCAGCATTTTTCTAAATGTATCTCCTTTTTGAACCCCTAATATCTTCTGCCCATATTCAAGGAAAGACATAAGCTCGTTTTCCGATAAATGACTCATATTCAGCGGAAATTGTTCCATCTCTTTTACCTCATCCATAATCTGATCCAATAGTTCCTTTCCGCTTTTGGAAATTGCTACACATTTATAGCGGAGCTGCTCTTTATTGGCCGTGATTTCGATCAGTCCTTTTTCCTTTAACGGTTTTAAAAGCCTGGTTACAGTTGATAGATGCCAGCAGCCCAGATCACTTATTTGGGTCGGGCTTAGTTTTTGATTATGGGTGCCAAGCAGAAACAGAATATGCTGCTGAGCAGGCGTCAGCTTAAATTTCCTTTCAAGCTCTGCCCACTTCTTTTCCATACAGAAGTATAGTGCCCTTATGACAAGCAATGTCTGCTGTTTCAATAAAATGTTCATCCTTTTCCCCCTCACTTGCAGATACAATTGTATTTACAAGTATTGTTTGAGAGATGACTGATTTTATGCAAAAAAAATAGAGGTTCGCTTTCCTGCCTCTATTTTTGTCCTATTCTTTTTTTCACAGAGTTTCTGATTGACTCTATCATCTCCTCAGACAAATTTGCCGGAAGCGACGAGCCATCATGAAATACCCAGGCGTTGATCACTTCAAGATCAGCTTTTTTAAATGTTATGCTATAAGTATTATTTTCCTGGAGAAATTCAATTGTGGCATATTCTTCTCCATCAAATTCATCATCAATAATCATACTGGTAATTTCGTATGGATTCACAAATAATCTCCTTTAGCTTTTTTTACTATTTAGAATGCACCTGGCCCATCAAATTTATCCGAAAATGTTTAAGTCTTCATAATAATGGTATCTATGGTTTTATATGCAACAAAAAATGTAGCAAGGGAGTATGCGGCTTCTGTAATGCCGAATAAAAAAACAGAACTTCCAAAGATAATGGTATTCATTAATAGGATGCATTGCCCGATGGTTAAAGGCAAACGCTCGCTGAATAAAATAGCCAAAACTTCTGTACCATCCAGACAGGCTCCAAACCGGATAATGAGACCCACTCCCATTCCGAGCAAAAGACCTCCCAGAATTATGATCAGCAGGGGATGGTCAGTCACTTCCTCAAATGGGGCCAATATGTATGTCTCACCTGCCAGCACGGAACTGGCAAAAAGGCTTAACACCAAAAATCTTCCCCCTAAGTAGAAAAAGCCCGCCACTAAAAAGGGGAGATTCAACAGCAGGATCAAGACACCCACATCTACATGAAATACATGTGAAAGGATGATGCTCAATCCAACAATGCCTCCATCAATAACATAATTTTTCACAAGGAATAATTGCAGGGAAACAGCCACAAGTGTTGCTCCGAATATGATAATCAGCCCATTTTTAAAGGCGGAAAAATTACCCTTTCGTCTTTGGCTTAAATAGTATTGAATCCTATTTTTATACACTGGCCATCTCCTTTTGTTCAGACTGGCTTATGTATTGAAATATATTCCCGAAAAATCAATAAAATGCAGAAGCCTCCTTTCTATTTTAATAGTTTCCAGTAAAAAAAAGATAGAATTCCTTCATATCAGAGTGTAAAATAAATTCAGCCAGTTGAAAAACTGACACAGACATCCATTTGTATAGGAGGATGGAACGCACTAATAGAAATACTTTAAGCAGCCTTTAAATATATTGAATTTTCAGAAAACTAAATAAAAAGAGGTTGATGTATATGGCAATGGATGCATCTATTAAAGAACCAACGATTTTTGATCATGTTGGAAATAAGATTATTACAGAAGATCGGGAAATTCATATAATTGCCAGATTAGCAGAACCATTGATCGTGATTCTGGGAAATGTCCTGAGCGATGAAGAATGTGACCAGCTGATTCAGCAATCAAAAGAGCGCATGCAGCGTTCAAAAGTTGCCAACTCCATTGAAGCTGATGAACTGCGAACCAGCAGCAGTACTTTTTTCCATGAAGGGGAGAATGAAATTGTCTCCAGAATCGAAAAAAGAATCTCACAAATCATGAACATTCCAGTTGAGCATGGTGAAGGGCTGCAGATCCTTAATTATAAAATAGGCCAGGAATATAAAGCTCATTTTGACTTTTTCTCTTCAACCAGCAGAGCAGCAAGCAATCCGAGAATCAGCACGCTCGTCATGTACCTGAATGATGTGGAACAGGGCGGGGAAACGTATTTTCCTAAGCTTAACTTCTCCGTTTCTCCACAAAAAGGCATGGCTGTTTATTTTGAATACTTTTATAATGATCAGAACTTAAACGACCTGACACTTCATGGCGGTGCACCTGTTGTCATCGGAGATAAATGGGCTGCTACGCAATGGATGAGGAGAAAGAAATTTTAGATAGAAAAAACACTTGGGAAAATTTTTTCTCCAAGTGTCTTTTAAAATACAATCAATTGAAATTGTCCAGCCTCAGCGCCTGCCCCCTCGAGTTCACGAAACCGGGGCGGGCAAGGCGCTGAGGCTTTTCTTAGAACCACAGTCTCTTATGATAGTCATATTCAGAGGTGTCGTAACTCTCTTCCCCTTCTAGATTAGGGGCACACTTTTCACAAGGTTCTTCCTGCTGGCCATGTTCACATTGTTCCATTAAAAGTTCCACCTGAACGCATCCCCCTTCCTATCTGTTAATTTAATTATAATGAAAGCGTTTACATCTGTCTTGTACAATTTGTTGGAAAATCGTTAAAAAGTGCCTATCCTATGGCACATTTTAACGTCAAAAAAAGACATTCCTGTCGCATTTTAGCTTTTGCCGCCCCTAATAGCTGCGGGGCAAATCGGTTACTTCAAGTGCAACCCTTATTCCTGATTGAATCGCCCCTTCAATCCATCCCGGGGCTGTGGACGTGTGTTCCCCGGCGAAATGGACTCTTCCCTCCGGAACAGGAATAAATGGGAATAACTCTGTTTCCTGGTTCGGTTTGAACATGGAGAAGGCTCCGCCAGAAAACGGATATTGTGACCAGCTATGGGAGGCGCCTGTTAAGAAATACTCGTAAACCTGATTGCCATGAACGACAGCTAAATTGTCAAGGGCATTCCGAATCCGATCTCCTTCCTTAAGGTTATCCCAGGATAAAGTATCATCTTCCCATGTATAGCTTGCCATAATGATGCCGGAACCTGCTGACCCAATTAAATGGCTCGGATAGGCAGCGAACCGAATGGGCAGATCCGTCATCAGCTTTCCTCCCTGCAAACCTTCGCGTTCCCAAAACCGCTGTTTAAACTGCAGTCCAATTTTCGTGGAGGAAACATAATGCAGTTCCCTTATGGCTTTCCATTTATTCGGGGAAAATGATTGCCGGGGAACGATTTCAACGAAGGACAGCAAAGAAAAAGGTATAGTTAAGATGGCAAGATCACCACTGACCATCAAAGGTCTTTGACTCAAGGTATGTCTGGCATGGATTGTAACCTGCTGAGGATCCTGTTCTATTTTTGTCATTTGATAACCGAAATAAAGGTCTTCTTTTAACTGGGGCAAAAAAGCATTTGGAAGCTTGTCATTCCCTCCTTCTACTTCATAAAAATGAATGTCCGGGCTAAATAAAGGAAGCAGTTCCCGCAGAATCGCAGGAAACGACAACTCCGGGAAACCTTCCAGACCAAGCAAAACTTTAATGCTTTCAAGGGCACCAGGTGATAAACTCGGTCCAACCGGGTTGTATCTGAGAAAGAAGCTTATCGGATACCGGTCAAATTCTTTTACTATAATACTCCAATTTCGAGCAGGGTTTTGATTAATAAAATCTGCTACAGGCTTAATGGCCATCGTAAGCAGATCCTCCGCCGTCTTCCCTTTTTCATGCGGAGCAACAGGGTAACGCAGGATATCAGGGTTTTGCTGATATATGGTGCGATTTATTTTAATGCCATTGGCAAAGATAAGATCCTGAGGAGTTGTGTTCCGGAATTCATTTACCTTTAAACGGAATTTTTTTATATATTCCAAAACTAAAGAGTGAGTATGAGGAATGCGCATGGCTCCCACATCCAGATACATTCCGTCCATAAAAGGCTCCCTCATTGTAAATATTCTGCCGCCAACCCTTTGTGTTGCTTCTAAAACCGTCACATCATGCCCTGCTGCCTTCAGCAGGGAAGCGGCAACAAGACCTGACATACCGGCACCGACAACGATTATTTTTTTTTGGACCTTAGAAAGGCCGAGACCGTTTCTGATGATGGATAGCATTTCTTCTGTATTTAACTGTGGATCCCGATAAAAGACCATACCTATTCTCCTCCTGGGGATCTGTCAAAAAGTTATTACTTTATCATACTGCCGGACAACTTCAGATTATGATTCTTTTATGAATTTGGCAGCTATGCATGAATCAAGTCACGGCCAAAACCACTTAGCTTATTTATCGCAAAAAAAGGCACCAAATCTTCATGATTTGATGCCTCACCCTATAAATATGATTCTGCTAGAACGCTGCTGTCCATCCGCCATCAGCAACGATCACGGATCCATTAACAAAGCTGGAATCATCAGATGCCAGGAATAATGCAACCTGTGCAATTTCCTCCGGCTTTCCGACTCTTGGCATAACACCCTGAACAGCCTTTGTACGGCTGAATCCAAATTCATTCAGGCTTTTCATTGATGAGGCAATGTTTGTTTCCACACCGCCTGGTGCAATGGCGTTACAGCGGATGCCGCTGTTTGCGTACATATAGGCAGTGTTTTTCGTAAGCCCTATCACGGCATGCTTTGATGCCCCATAAGCAGCGCCTGCATGGGCGCCATTTAATCCGCCTGTAGAAGCAGTATTGATGATTACCCCTTTCCCTTTATCTAAAAAGAGAGGGATGGCTTTTCTTATTGAACGCATGACGCCTTTTGTATTAATATCAAATATTAAATCCCATCGTTCATCCTGGATGTCTCCAACGGGTTCAAACCCGTCCATAATTCCTGCGTTATTCACCAGGATATCCAGCGCTCCAAATTCATGAACAGCTCCATCTATCATTCTTTCAATATCATCTTGTTTTGAAACATTAACCTGAACAGCTTTGGCCTTTCCGCCATTCACAGTGATTCCCTTTACCACAGCCTCGGCCCCTTCCAGGTTCAGGTCAGCGGCAATGACACTTGCACCTTCCTTTGCGTACAACTCCGCAATCGCTTTTCCCATTCCGGATGCTGCACCTGTTACAATCGCTACTTTATCCTGAAGCTTCATTTAGATTTCCTCCGTTCAGCTGAATAATTTAGTGAACACTTGTTGATTATCTCTTACATCTTTATAATATGTTAATAAGGACGCCCATTCAATCAGCAAATTATCAGCGATTTGTCTACTATTGAACACATTCATTGTATTTTGATTATTTTTTCATCCTATTTCAACTATGGAGGCCTTTTATGTCCAGTAAGCAGAATCTCCCTATAGACCGAAGAATAACAAAATCAAAACAAGCTTTAATGGATGCCCTATTATCCTTAATGCAGACGAAGGAATTCAAAAAAATAACCATAACGGATATCGTGAAGACAGCCAATCTCAACAGGGGTACATTTTATAAGCATTATGAATACAAAGAGGATATCCTCGATGAAATGGTCGATGATGTGATATCAGATCTAATCTCCTCCTATCGCGAACCATACAAGAACACAGAAACCTTCCAGTTAAAGACCCTTACCTCTTCTGCCATTAAAATTTTTGAACATGTTAGTCATAAAAAAGAATTCTATTCCTTAATGGTAAAATCAAATGCCTTATCCGGATTGCAAAGCAAATTGTGCGATGTACTGAAGGAGGTAACTTTGAAAGACCTTAAAGATGTAAAGTTTAACCCAAAAATCAATCGTGAATTGCAGGCAAGCTTCTATGTACATGCAATATTGGGAATGATTACGGAATGGATAAATTATGGATTTAAATATGATTCAAACTATATGTCCGAACAGCTGCTGGAAATCTTAAAGAGCAGACAAGAAGATGAGGTATTCAAATTAACTTGAATGAAACCAATACCTATATTAATTCATCTTAAATTGCTTAAATACCATAATAAAACAAACACATTTTTTTCTCCCACCCCCAAAATTAAAGAATGACAGCCTAAATTTTTGTTGATGGTCATTTTTTGTCGAAATAATGATTCTCTGGATATTTGGAGCATACACTCCAAAAAGCTATTAAATTACTATACATAATTCGACTTTACTTTTGGGAGGAATGAATGTGGATCGTTTTTTCAGGTGGATTGTCAGATCTTTGTTTGCACCTGTCTCCGGAAATGCAGGAGCGATTGCAAGTACTCTTGGTTTTTTTCTGGCATTTTTACCTTTGGAAGGTTTTAGTATTCCCTTATTGTTTGTTTGTTCACTGCTGCTGCGCCTAAATATTATTGCCTTATTCCTGGGCACTCTGATTACTGTTTTTATACCTTACATACACAAGCTGCCTTTCATGAATTTTGGCCCATTTGCAGATTCCTGGTTCATTTCAACACTTAAAAACAATATTTTAACCTCGGAATCTATTGCATCAGGTGTCTTCGGAGGTGTGGTAGGACTAGTCTGCTATTTTTTCTTCCACTGGTTTTATAACCTGGGGCTGAAAAAAAACGAGGGAAAACAGGAATCTATATTTCTTGATCCTGCTAAAACGCGGTGGTCCCTAATTAAGCGAATGAGCGCTGGCTTCATCCTATTAATAGTTGTGATATCAACATTTTTTATAGAGAGTTTAAATACAGCTCCAAAGCTTCCTGAGCTTCATCTGTATCAAAGCGCATCAAGTTCCGGTATAGATCCGATAAATAAGCCCTTTAATGAAGAGGAATTGGCACCACAGATTCAAAAGAGAAATTCTGCAGCGAATATTTCAGAAAAGCCAAAGATGCCGCAAATGACACAAAAACAAGAGGTTTATGGATTCTATGTCAATTGGGACAAGAATAGTAAAACATCCTTCAGGAAAAATAAAGAGTCCATAACCACTCTAGTCCCCGAATGGATGCAGGTGACACCAGATCTAAAGCTCAAATCTTCTACTGACCGGTCCATTGTAAAAGAAGCAAATAAACATGAAATTAAGATTCTGCCATTAGTGAATAATTTTATAGACAACAAATGGGATTCAGATGTTCTCCACCGGCTATTCACTGCTCCAGGTGCTGACGATCTCTTTATAAAAGAAATGCTGTCTTATGTGATAACAAATGGCTTTGATGGTATTAATATTGACTTTGAAGCAATTAAACCAGCTGACAAGGACCATTTTACTCAGTTCATGAGTAAAGTTTATAAAGCCTTCCACAAAGAAGGCTTAATGGTGACATTGGATGTTCCGCCCAATGACGAAAGCTATGATTATACTTCTTTAGCAAAATACGCTGACCGTGTGATTGTCATGCTCTATGACCAGCATTATTCCATGAGCACACCCGGCCCAGTCGCTCAAACCGATTGGGTTAAGGACAACTTGGATCAGGCTGAAATTCCAGCCGGAAAATTGGTAGCAGGGTTGGGAACATACGGTTACGACTGGGAAGAAGGTTCAGATAAACCCGCAGCTGACATGACTTTTGGGGATATCATGAAGCTGGGCAGCGAGGAGAACCTTACTATCAATTGGAGCATGGAAGCTGGAAACCCCTACTTACGCTATAAACAAAACGGAAAAAATCATACTGTCTGGTTTTTGGATGCTGGTACTTTTTATAACCAGATGAACCTTGCGATTAATGGCGGCTCTACCGGAATAGCAATATGGCGTCTCGGTTCGGAGGATCCCTCTATCTGGAGTTTTGTTAACAAGCCTAAGGAAATCATTAATCCATCTGAAATGCTAAGTGCCTTTGAAAGTCCTGTCTCAGCACTTCATACAGG
Organism: Cytobacillus sp.; assembly: GCF_964223445.1. Classification (NCBI taxonomy): domain Bacteria; kingdom Bacillati; phylum Bacillota; class Bacilli; order Caryophanales; family Bacillaceae; genus Cytobacillus; species Cytobacillus sp. The sequence continues at coordinate 39,124 of NZ_CAXQGS010000117.1, read as the reverse complement.
GAACGGAGAGGTATTGAAAATCGCTTCACAAACTGAAAAAGGAAAAAGGAATATAGAAATGGATTCCAATGGAATGATAAAAAAGGAATCCTATGTAAAATATCCAAAGCCTTTTGAAGTAATCCGCCATGGAAATTCCAGCAAAAAAGAAATCGTTCTTACCTTTGATGACGGCCCGGATCCGGAGTACACACCAAAAATATTGGACATTTTGAAGAGTTATGGGATAAAAGGCACCTTTTTTATTGTTGGAGAAAATGCATTGATGCATCCCCAGCTGGTTAAAAGAATTTATGATGAAGGACACGAAATCGGAAATCATACCTTTACACACCCTGATACTACATCCATCACACCATTTCGTTTACGAATGGAATTAAATGCAACACAGCGCTTAATTCAAGGCATAACCGGCCATTCTACGACTCTTTTTCGCCCTCCTTACATAGCGGATACGGAACTGGGCACAAGAAACGAGCAGCTTCCTATAATGGAGGCTCAGAAGCTGGGCTATACCATGGTCGGCCAATCCATTGACCCGGGTGATTGGCAGGGATCCTCAGCAGATGAACTTGTAAATCGAACATTGGATCAGCTGTCCGAAGGCAGCGTCATTTTGCTACATGATGCTGGCGGAGACCGCTCCAAAACAGCAGAAGCCCTTCCGGTTATTATTGAAACACTTAAAAATAAGGGCTACACTTTTACGACAACTGCTGGTTTAATTGGGAAAAGCGATACTGAAATCATGCCTTTTGCTGATCAGGATAACCCTTATTCTGTTTATGATATGGCGGTATTTAAGGTCATTAAAAGCTGGAACTCTGGACTTAGCTTTTTGTTTTACTCAGCCATCCTTTTAGGTGTTCTGCGCATCTTATTTCTTGTTTTCCTGTCCTGGAAACAGGTTAAAAGGCACGAAGAGACCCAGATTGACCCTGACTTTACTCCTTATGTCAGTGTAGTAATTGCAGCTTATAATGAAGAAAAAGTAATTTGCAAAACTGTAGATTCTATTTTATCGAGCGACTATTCAGATTTTGAGATACTGATAATCGACGATGGCTCAACGGACCATACTGCTCGTGCAGTTGAAGAAGCGTTTTCAGACAATCCCTGCGTCCGGTTAGTTAAAAAAACCAATGGCGGAAAATCCTCGGCTGTAAATCTTGGATTTAAGGAAGCTAAGGGAGAAATAGTAATTGCATTAGATGCAGATACACTCATTGCTGAAAATGCCATCTCTTTGCTTGTTAGCCATTTTAAAGATAATCAAGTGGCTGCGGTTTCAGGTAATGTAAAGGTTGGCAATAAGGGGAATCTCCTGACGAATTGGCAGCATATTGAATATGTGACAGGCTTTAATCTGGAAAGAAGAGCGTTCGCAGCTCTTAATTGCATTACCGTAGTACCAGGTGCCATCGGTGCGTGGAAAAAGTCTGCGGTTGAAGAAGCTGGTTACTTTAGAGAGGATACACTTGCGGAGGATACGGATATCACTCTTGCACTATTGCGAAACGATAAGAAAATTGAGTTCGAAGAAAAGGCTTATGCTTATACAGAAGTGCCTGAAGATATTAAAAGCCTGGCAAAGCAGCGCTACAGATGGGTATATGGTACTCTCCAATGCCTTTGGAAACATCGTGCGGCATTATTTAACAAAAAACACCATTCATTAGGGTATGTAGCCCTGCCTAACATGTGGCTATTTCAATATGTTTATCAAACCATTTCTCCTATTGCAGATATATTGTTCATCTTTGCCCTTTTCAGCCCAAAACCTGAAAAAGCAGCCATAGGATTTGTCCTTTTTTACTTGATGGATTTCTTTGCCGCCCTATATGCGTTCAGGCTGGAGAAAGAAAGCCCTAAGCCACTGGTCTCATTGTTTCTGCAGCGAATTTTATATAAACAGTTGATGACTTATGTAGTGGTAAAATCGATCTTCTCCGCTATCAAAGGAGTAACCGTTGGCTGGAATAAACTTAAACGAAATGGCAATGTAACTCAGGATAATTCCATTATGAATATTAAATGAATCAAAGGGCCTTTCCCAAACTGAGGAGAGGCCCTTTTACTTAACTATAGAATTAAACGGACCACCATTACCTGGTGATCCTTTCTGATAGATTTAATGATTTTTCCCATTGTTTTCTTTGTCTTCTTTTCCTTTGCTGACCCGATTACTCACAGCTTTTTCTTTTGCGGCTTGGGAAACCTGCTGTCCATGGCTGAGTGTTTTTGCAGCAGGACTCGTTGTACTGCTTCCTCCCGTGCCAGAGACAGGTATGTTTGGATCTTTTGTGCTGGTCTCAGGTTTTGATGCTTCATTTGTTGGCTTGCTTCCCGCAGGTGCAGTGGCAGACTCCGGTGCCGAAGGTTTTTCGTTTGAGACAGATACAGCTTTTGAAACAGGATTCACAGCAGGTTTTTGATTGGAAATTTCGGTATTCGTTTGAGCAGCAACAATCATCTTATTGCTTTTCTCTTCCTTTTTTAATGATTTTTCAAAAGCAGGAGCACCTTCTGTAACCGTTTTTTGTTTCGCATACTCTTGCACAGCCAGTATGCTTGCTTCCGCCTTTTCGTCAATTTGTCTGTTTACTTCAGATTTTTGTTGAATACCTGATAAAACAGAAGAGTGTTCCTCTGAAAAAAGTTTAGTAGCTTTCAGCATGCCATTGGCAGCAGAAAACGTTATAGCCCCTGCTAATACCATGGCAAGGGCCCCCTTAGCTGGTGATTTCATATGTTTCCCCTCGAGACTAATTATTAATTATATTCAAAGAATACGATGGAGAATCCTTATATTATGGGGGTATAATTAGTTATTTTCATAATTCCATATTTCTTTATCTGAACATTTACCGTCATGAGAAAAAGTTTCAGATATTCTTTTCTTATGCCTGGAACTCCTTATTGTCAATTTTAATTATGTCAGAATTAGAACCGGCGGCAATTTTTTTCGTTTCGTTCACCAGCTCCAGAATATTTCCGCTGCATTTCTGTGCTCCTTTAATAACCAGTGGAGTCCCTATGCTGTTCAGACCTAAGCCTTTGGATATGAATCCTCCGATGGTCAGGGCAAGAGGGACTGCAGGTGAAGTATCAGAGAGGACGATTTTATCATTAATTCCTTTATGACTATTTAATAAATGGCAAAAGTGATGCAGTGTTTCAACTGCCAGCTTAGAAGATCTTCTTCCAAGGGTGTACACCGGACTTCCTTCCTCATCCTCACCATGAAAAATAAATTTTCCTGCATCTTTCTTTGTCAATTTATTAAAATACGGCAGCTCAATTATTTCTTCTTTTTCGAGTTTGCGGCTCTGAATTATTTTCAGATGGTATGCTGCTGCCAGTGATGTCGTATGAGTTCCCCCAAAATCGTGGTAGATATAAATCACCTGCTTCATCTCCCTTTTCATCAGACTTTCCTGAACACCAGGGTTATTATTAGCACCTCTGCCATATCATTTTCCTGGACTTAGTTCATATTTTACTCCATAAACATTTTTTAATTAGTTAATGAGTAAATTTCTCATAATAACACCTGCACATTTAACTTTCTAAACAAGGAAAGGCTGCCCCCAGGCAGCCAGTTAAGTTTGCTATAGTTTTTCTCCATTTGACCCGATTACATCTTTATACCAATAAAAAGACTTCTTCTTCTTCCGTTCCATTGTTCCGCTTCCGTCATCATGCTTGTCCACATAAATATAGCCATAGCGTTTTGAAAACTCGCCTGTTGACATGCTGACCATATCGATGCAGCCCCAGCTTGTATAGCCCATTAGCTCGACGCCATCTTCTATAGCTTCACCCATTGCTTTTATATGCTCGCGAAGATAGTCAATCCGATAGTCGTCATGGATGCTGCCATCCTCTTCTTCCTTGTCATATGCACCAAGTCCGTTTTCTACGACAAATAGCGGTTTCTGATAGCGGTCATATAACTTGTTCAAGCTGATCCGCAAACCTTCAGGGTCGATTTCCCAGCCCCAGTCACTTGTTTCCAGGAAGTGATTCCTAACCCCGCCAATGATGTTCCCTTCCGATGAATCTGCATCTGACTTAACCTTCTTATCGGTACGGGACATATAATAGCTGAAGCCAATATAATCAACAATACCGTCCTTTAACAAATCCAGATCGCCTTCCTGTATGTCCAGGCTGATATGATGTTCCTTAAAGTATCTTTTAATAAAAGCCGGATACTCCCCGCGTACCTGTACATCAGCACAAAAGTAATTGAAAAGCTGTTCTTCCTGCAGAGCATACATGACATTTTCCGGGTTGCTGTCATAGGCATACACAGGCGCAAATAGAATCATGCAGCCAATTTTTGAGTCAGGAATAATCTCATGGCATGCCTTTACCGCGATTGCGCTTGCGACCAATTGGTGGTGATAGGCCTGAAAGGTCGGCTGGTATTTATCTTCTTCACCTTGATAGGAGAAGCCAAGCCCATTAATTGGCATGACCAATCCGCTATTGATTTCATTAAAAGTCATCCAGTACTTTACTTTATCTTTATACCGGCCCAAAATCGCTTTAGCGTACCTCTCAAAAAAACTGACAACTTTGCGGTTTCTCCAACCACCATACTCTTTTACTAAATTAAGGGGCATTTCATAATGTGAAATCGTTACAACCGGCTCAATTCCATATTTCTGCAATTCGTCAAAAACACGATCATAAAAAGCAAGCCCTTCTTCATTTGGCACCGTCTCATCGCCATTCGGAAAAATGCGGGTCCAGGCTACCGACATGCGGAATGCCTTGAAGCCCATTTCTGCAAATAAGGCAATATCTTCTTTAAACCGATGATAGAAATCGATTGCTTCATGATTGGGATAATAAAATTGATCCTCATGAATTTCAAAGTCAAACCCTGGCTTCATTAAGATATTGTATCTTTCTTTTCCTCCGGGAAGAACATCCGCAATATTCAAGCCTTTATTCCCTTCCTTATAACCGCCTTCTATCTGGTTCGCTGCAGTGGCGCCGCCCCATAAAAAACCTTCAGGAAAATTGTATTTTTTCAATTCATTCCCTCCAATACCTGCTATTTTTACTATTTGTTTAAATGGAGTTTTTATGTTACCCGAAAAGGGATATAGAAGAAGCTTAAATCGAGTCAAAAGGAATGTAAATAATTAGAGTTAATTAAGTCTTATTTAACCGCATTTTGATATTTGTTACATCAAAGTAACATATTGTTTCCACATGTGATAGAATAAGCCTAACTATTTTTACGCCGGGAGATTAATGAATCATGTTCTCAAACGAAATCATCGCATCTTTTAATAATTTAGAAACAGCCATATACCATTACATTTGTCAAAACAAAGAAAAGATTCCTTATATGCGGATTCGAGAACTCGCAGATGAAACCCATGTTTCCACTGCCACCATTTTACGATTCTGCAGGAAGCTGAATTGTGAGGGTTTCACTGAATTTAAGATAAAGTTTAAATTATATTTGCAGGAAAATAAAAAGTCCTCTATACAAGGTTCCAGGCAATCTATCGTCGAGTTCTTCGAGCGAACGCTAAGGGGTGATTTAGAGGAAAAAATCAGAGAGGCAGCAGAACTAATAAATACGGCAGATAACGTTATATTTATAGGAATCGGCAGTTCAGGGATACTGGCTGAATACGGAGCCAGATATTTCTCCAGCCTTGGCAAGTTTTCACTGTATATCAAGGATCCCCATTTTCCGATTCATTCGAGTATCCGCAGCAGCAGTGTCACAATTGCCTTATCTGTCTCAGGGGAAACTCCTTTTACAATCACCCATCTTAACCAGCTGAAGCAGGAAGGCAGTAAAATCATCAGCATCACAAACAGCCGGCTTTCAACGATTGCGAAGATTTCTGATTTAAACATCGCCTATTATGTGACAGAGGAAACCTTTGAGCAGTCCAATATTACGACTCAAGTTCCAGTTGTGTACATTTTGGAAGCTGTCGCCAGAGAAATACATAAGCTAAACCCTTAGATTAAAGGGATTTTCCATCGGATGGAGAATATGTAAAATAAACACAATGAAAGCGGTGAGTATATGAAATCAATTGCTTCCCCGATTGCAAGCAAAGTGAACAATGTTTTTATTCATGTCAGCGACCTGAAAAAGTCGGCTGAATGGTATAGCACCCTGCTTGGAGTGCCTTTTCATAAGGATACTGTAGAATCCCCGGTATATAACATTCCTGTCACCTCTGAAACCGGTCTTACATTGGATGACCACACCTTTGATCCAGCCTTTACCTTAAATCCTTCCGGCCACGTTTTATTTAATTTCTTCGCTCAGGATATTGATGAGGCATACACTTTTGTGAAAGATCAGGGAATCACCATTGTAAAGGAAATAGAGCGTATTGGAGATTTTGCTTATTTCAACTTTCAGGACTTGGACGGAAATGTATTGATGATCTGCAATTGTTAATGATTAAATCTGTGGCTATTCTGCCATAGATTTTTTTATTTACAGCATTCTCCGCTGGACATCCCCCTTTACCTGGCGTATACTAGCCATATTTATGTAAAAGATTAACAGCTTCATAGAAAGAAAGGTGTTTAACATGATTCACAATCCGACTGGAAAAGAGAGGCTTGCACTGGCTTTTCTCCTCAGCATGCTTGGAATATTGGGGCCATTCAATATTGATATGTATTTGCCAGGCTTTCCAGATATCGCTGATGATTTCAGTGCCCGAGCTTCACTTGTACAGATGAGTTTAACAGCGTGTTTGATTGGACTTGCAGCTGGACAGGTTATTGTCGGACCGCTCAGTGATTCGCATGGCAGAAGAAAACCACTGCTTATCGGGATCTCACTCTTTGCCGTATCTTCCCTTTTATGCGCCATTTCACCAAATATTGCAGCATTTATGGGAGCCCGCTTTCTGCAGGGATTAACCGCCTCTGCTGGAATTGTCTTATCCCGGGCAGTTGTCCGTGATGTGTTCAGCGGAAAAGAGCTCACCAAATTTTTTGCCCTGCTTATGGTCATTAATGCAACGGCACCGATGATAGCGCCAATGACAGGCGGTGCCCTGCTTCTGATTCCTTTTGCAAGCTGGGAAACCATATTTTATTTTCTAAGCTTTTTGGGATTATTTATTACCATTGTGATCTATTTCCGATTAAAAGAAACCCTTCCCCCAGAAAAACGGGTCCCAAGCTCCATTGGAAGTTCCGTTAAAAGCATGGGTGGCCTTTTCAGGGACCGTTCCTTCATCGGGTATGCCCTTATCGTAGGATTCATACATGGCGGAAGCTTTGCTTATGTTTCGGGGACACCTTTTGTCTATCAGGGGATTTATGGAGTATCGCCTCAGATGTTCAGCATCCTGTTCGGCATTAATGGGTTGGCCATCATTACGGGGAGTTACCTGATTGGCCGCCTGGCAGGTGTCATTCCGGAAAGAAGCCTGCTCCGGACAGCCGTCTGCATTGCCGTCAGTGCCACTTCGTTCCTTTTGATCATGACGATCATTAAAGGGCCGCTGTTCATGCTTGTCATTCCGATTTTTATCTATATGACTTCAATGGGGATGATCATCACCAGCTCATTTACATTAGCCATGAAAAATCAGGGGCATCGTGCTGGCAGTGCAAGCGCCGTTATTGGAATGCTTCCCTTAGTGCTGGGTTCAGCTGTTTCCCCTTTGGTGAGCATTAATGAAACCACTGCCGTACCAATGGGTGCCATCTTGTTTGTAACATCATTCATCGGCTTTGTTTTCTTCTTCACCTTAACGAAAGAAAAAACAAATAGAAGCAGACAGAACCTGAAGCTGCATGCGGAGGGGTAATTCCCTCCGGCTCCCATGCCGCCTTTATAACTTTACTCTTTTACTTCCTCGATAATTGAATGACCTTCAGTCCCCTCGTCATCCTGCCATTGCCATTTTTCATATAGCCTGATGCGGCCGTCCTGCAATATTTCAGGTTTTGAATGACATTTTCCGCCGCGTATTTCATTTTTGTTATTCACATGGTTATATCTAAATTCTAAACTCCCATCTTCATTTACAATGCCAATAAGTGTCCCCTGAATAATCTCTCCCCCGCCATAATCAGCAGATATAATGTTTCCCTCCTGTTTGTACTGAAAAAAAGTCTTTGATGATACTTCACCATTCTCTGTATTTTGAACAGAAACAAAGGTACGGCCATTGTAGTTCATTAAAATATCCTCCCGGCGGATCTGGTGTTTCACTCAAACCCAATATGTATTCTTTAACTCCAGTACCTCTACAAATCCCCTTTTAATATAGAGTACATATACAGATCATCAAATTTTCCATTTGCATATTCATAATGCCTAAGCAAACCTTCTCTCGTGAATCCCTGCCTCTCAACCAGCTTCTGGGAGGAGAGATTTTTAGGCTCTATCAGGGCTTCTATCCTTTCAAGCTCAAGATGATCAAATCCGAATTTTAAAACTCTCTCAAGTGCTTCATTGGCTATCCCTTTTCCCCAATGCTCTCTGCTTAGTTCATAACCGACTTCACTTCGGAAATGTCTGGGGTTCCTGTTTAGGAAACCGCAGCTCCCTATGACCTTCCCGGAATCCTTTAGGGTAATACCCCAGCGCATTCCAGTGCGATTTTTATAAATGGATTTATACCATTCTATTTCACCCAGCACCTCTTCGACAGATTCACAGGCCGAGATTCCCATATGCTTTACAACCAGGTGATCTGACAGATATACAAACATATCTTTTGCATCTTCTTCAGTTGCTTCTCTTAAAATTAATCTTTCTGTTTCAAGGATCGGAAAAACTGTTTCCAACGGATTGCCTCCTCTGCTTTCTACCTTTCTTCAACTATACCAAATTGCTGTAAAAAAATCCTATCATATGGAAATTACTTCAAACCCAGCTTTATCCATGATAAACTCAATTATTAGTAAAACTTAAAGAAAAAGGAGAATTTATGTGAAACGTTATGCTTTATGGCTGCTGTCTGCTGTATTGATTCTTTCGGCATGCAGCAATGACAAAGAGAAAGCGGCAGCTGATTCATCAGGCAAAGAAGAACAAAAGCAAGAAGACAGGAAAGAAAAAAAGCAGGAAAGCATTTTAGGAGAGTCTGAGAATATTAATTTAGAAATCTCTGAAGAAAACCTGCTGAAATTGACCCCTGGAACATTAATGGAAGGGCTCACATACGAAAAAGACATTGAGGCCATTGAATTCAATGTGCCTGAAACCGATCCAGAACTGATAAGCAAAATGACCCCCAAACTGGAAGAGCTGACGAAAGAAGCCAAAGATACAGACTCGATTAAAAAAGGGCTTCTTTCCCTGCTGGCGAGTCCTAATTATAAAAACATCATTGAAAATTCCAATGCCTACCAGCCAGATTTTGAAGAGCCTTACCTGCCGGATCCCACTAAATCAGAGCCTGGGGAAGAAAAAAAGACTTCAGAACAGGCCATTATTCTTCTTGATGCCAGCTCAAGCATGCTGATGCAGGCAGGCGGCAAAATGAAAATGGATATCGCTAAAAGTGCCGTAAAGAGTTTCGCGCAGACAATTGGCCAAAGCAGTGAAATTTCCCTTGTTGTATATGGCCATAAAGGCTCTGAAGCGGACGCTGATAAGGAAATTTCCTGTACAGGAGTAGAGGAAGTCTACCCGATGGGGAAATATTCCAAGAAGGAGTTCCACGAAGCCGTTGATTCGTTTGAAAGCAAAGGATGGACACCGCTTGCCGGTGCCATTCAAAAGGCTGCAGAAATGAGCAGCGGTTATGATGGGTCAACAACGATCTACATTGTCAGTGACGGTGCCGAAACATGTGATGGCGACCCTGTCCTGGCCAGTAAAAACCTTGTGAAAACCAACAGCAGCAATACTGTGAATATCATTGGGTTTGATGTAGATGGAAAAGCCGAGAACCAATTAAAAGCAGTTGCCGAAGCCGGCAATGGGGAATATTTAAAAGCGGATAACCCGGATGAATTGAAAAACACGATCCAATACGAGTGGCTTCCTTCTGCAGGCGACCTGGCCTGGGCTTTTACACTGTCGCCAAGCCCATGGGAAATGATAGATGAGTATAAACTGGGAGAAGTTTATCCCCGCCAATTATTTACGATCGGCAGACGTGAAGCACATCGAATCCTTGATGCTGTTACAGTCATGGGAGACAACGGCTGGATCACTGATGAGCAGCGATCAGAACTTCGTGATTGGGGCTATGAACGAAGCGAGCAAATGAAGGACCTCTATTTAGAACTCTATGAAAAAAACCGAAATTCAGCTGATGCACAAAGTGCTGAAATTAAGCAGAGAGTCGACGAATGGGTTGAAAAAATGAAGGCTCTAAAGAAGGAGCGCGGTGACATTTGGTAAAAGACTTACGAAATTTAGATTGCTCAGGGCGAAATGCTCTGAGCATTTTTTCGAACAAAATTATAAAACTCTTAATATTGCAAAATTTGTCCAATTATGTGATAAAATGTAATGGTAAAAATTAACTCATCCCGGGAGGTCAGTGCTTTGTTCAGTGCAGGTGTATTAGGAATCGGTGTAAACATTCCAGAAACTATTATTACTAATGAGATAATTGCCAAACGTTTCGGTATTACACAAGAAGAAATATGCAGAAAAACAGGCATACTGGAAAGACGCTACGAATCTCCAGACTCATCACTTACAGATATGTGCGAAATTGCTGGAAAACGTGCGATAGAAGACGCAGGGGTCAACCCGAAGGATATCGACATGGTCATTATTGGAACAAACACACATGACACCCACATTACAGCAGCCTTGGTTCAGGACAGGATCGGTGCTGAACAATGTGCGGGGCTGGATCTTCATTCAGGCTGTTCCAGCTTTATCACAGCCCTGGCAACCGGGGCCCAATTTGTTCAGACCGGGTTGTATAAAAACGTATTAGTCATTGCTGTCGACAAATGCTCTTCCCTCTTGAATCCGATGGATAAAAAGACGGCGCTGCTGTTTTCAGATGGAGCTGCTGCTGTTGTCTTAGGTCAGGTGGAAAAAAGCAATGGTATTCTCGGCATCCATATGCAAATGGATGGAAGCGGGGGAAAATATCTTCATCTTGATGAAAACAAGCACATCAGGATGGACGGAAGAGCCGTTTTTGAATTTGCAGTAGACAGATTTCCCAAAGCGGTTCATAAAGTTTTGGAACTATCTGGCCTGAGCTTGCCGGATGTCGATTTCATCATCCCTCACCAATCCAACTTGCGGATCATTGAAGCAGGTACTGCACGCCTTGGATTTCCTATGGCAAAAGTGCATACCAAAACCATACAATATTACGGAAACTCTTCTGCACCAACGATAGCAATTGGTCTTCATGAAGAAGTGAAGGAAGGAAAAATAAAAGACGGGGATGTGGTTGTACTTGCTGGATATGGTGCAGGTCTCGGCTGGGGAGCCATTGTCATGCGCTGGGGACAAACATCAAAACAGCTAATTTAAGGCCGCCTACAGGGGGCTTTTTATTATTTTACAACCATAAAGGAGGTATTTATCCCCCTTTGGCAGCATAGCTGTGCATTAAAGTAAAATGCCTGGACAGCTCGCTTTCATTAATGGAAATCCTGATCGATAAGTCTTTTGTCCGCAATACATACTCTTTAATGCCAATAAATTCAGACTCAGCAATCAGGTAAAAGTGAGTTCCCTTCTTTAAGCCTTTAAAATGATTCTTTAATTTATATTTTTTCATGATTTGATCTTGGTGCTCCTATAACTTTTCAGATTAGATGAGATCGAATCCCTAAAATAGATATTATACACCTTTAAGCAGCAAATGTTCATGAAAACAGAAAAATGCGGCCATCCTGATGAGGCCGCCTAACGTTTTTCTATTCTGCTGCTGTAAGCTGTTCTTTGGATTTGAGCACCTGGATATAAACTCCTGTCAGTGTTTGAGTCAGCAGAAAGATAGGAAATGAATGGATGAGCTGATATTCTTTTTGCAGAGTAATTATTCCAGCTGCCGTTAGTACCCATTGTACAAGCACCCCAAATAATGCCCAGACCAAAACATATAGAATGAAAGTCTTTTTGCTGACCTTCAGTTTTTCATAAAAATAAAAAAAGAAGTAGCCAAATGGAGCGAATAGTAAGTAATAAAGAACATCTGTCACTTCATAATTATTTAAATCGTTCACCTTATAAAAATCGGTTCTCCCTCCGCCTATTGTGAAATCATACAAAATCCCAATTGCTATCCCCCACAGCAGACTCAGTACTCTGATTTGCTTAGCCAGCTTATCCGGCCTTCTTATGAGGAGAAAATAGATAAGATAGGCAGCAGCATTCATGATCAAGAGATACAGCTCATTGCCACCGAAATCCTCCCATAATTTCATGATTCGTTCACCCCTCTTGTTTTAAGCTGTCCAAAATACTTCAGCATGGATTGAACCGCTAAATGAAGGAGGAATAAGTAAATAATCTCATAGCCGATATTCCACTTTTTATATTCTACAATGTCAAAGTATAGGGCAATCACCACAGCCAGGATTAGGAACAAAACTGACAGGGCGGTTTTAAATAATTTTGAACCAAAGGAATGCGCTGTTCTATATAAATTTAGTGTAATAGCAACTGTGATCGGAATAGTTATGCTTCTATGTATTAAGAAAGCGGAATTATCTAAAATATGCTGGGAAATCTTCGCCATATTCAACTCTTCATACACAATCCACGTAAAATTGATATGTATGACCAATGCCACTAGATATACGAAGGTATTTTCAATAAATGTCAGCTTTTTATTCATTGATGTGAACAGCATTAGCACCAGCCATGCTAGAAAAACGATAAGTACAAATCCCATGTAACATCAGTCCCATACTTTTTTGCTAGTTTAACCTGAGAATTTGAATATTATTCTGATGTTATGCCTTTGGGTAGCCCCGTTCCATGGATTTCTCAGGAGTTCGGAACCACTCTCCCGGATTTTTTCTTCCCCTGTCTGAAGGATGAGCCTTGTTCGGACTAACTTGATAAGACTTCTCTTTACCTGTCCGAATGGACACCCTCTGATCCTTTTTAAAATGCATCAAACAAATAAATAAACGGCTGGGATCAGCCGCTTCAGCCATCATTCTGCTATACCGTTTGCCGTTCGATCAGCTTCACCGATATTTCCTCATGTGTGTGCTTTTTACCATCAATCGCTTGAAGAAGCAGCTGCCGTCCCATTTGAACCAGCGGTATTTCAAGTGTTGTAATGTGCATGATTTTGGCGATTGGCTGGTTATCGAACCCCATGATTGCCAGGTCATCCGGAATATGGATGCCTTTTTCCCTGCAGGAGGTTACAATTCCGGCAGCAGCAAAATCACTTGTTACCAGCAAAGCTGTCGGTGGATTATCCATGTTCGATATGCGGCGAACCACTTCTTCGCCATGCTCAAAATTCAGACACTCATAGAATATATATTCTTCGTTATGCCGTTCGTTAATTCGTATTAAAAAATCAGCATAAGCCTTTCCGCGCTGCATGCTGTTGGCACCCGTCTTTCTTCCAATGCAATACCCGATTTTCTGATGCCCTTTATTATGCAGATACTCTAAAGCACTAGAGAAACTCATGTAATGGTCGATAAAGGCAGAGGACACATTATGATTCCTCGCATCTTCACATAGAACAATGGGGCCATACTCGGTAAACTGATTGATGACATCCCATTCGCAGATTCTGGAACAAATAATTAAAGAGTCGATTTGTTTATGCTGCAGCATCTTTAGAGCTTCAATCTCCCTGTCTTGCTCGTAATTTGTTTGAAAAAGAACTAATTTATAGTTGTTTTTCATGGCCTCATTTGCAATCCCTTCTAAAAGCAGGCCGAAATAAGGATGATTGGTAAAAGGAACCACGACTCCTATAAGAAGTGTTTCCCCTTTACTCAAATGAACAGCATTGATATTCGGCTGATAATTGAATTCCTCCATCGCCTGCAGGACAGCTCCCCTTTTATCCTCACTCACATAAGGATGGTTATTCAGCACTCTGGAAACGGTTGTAACTGAAACCCCTGCCTTTTTAGCAATGTCTTTTATATTTGCCATAAAACCACCTAATTTTTTTCACTTTTTTTCTTGCTCTGAAATGCGTTTCATAATATAAGCTTTTTTTAACAACTAAAGGAGGTATCCTATATGTACATTCTAACTGGAATCTTATATCTGGTTCTATTATGCAGTTCGATTCTTGCCTTGTCATCTATCCCTATTTCACTCTATCCAAAAAAAAAGGCTGAAAACAAAGATATTTATGTGAAAGATTATTACAGACTTCTCTTTGATGTCTATAGCGATGACTCATCACATAAGTAGCTGGCGGGAGGCTTCCATTTTCCTGCTGTACATATTTCTTTTAAAAATTACAGTCTCCCTTTTGAAGAAATTTCTGTGTATAGTAACATGTATCCAAAACCGAAAGGAAGGCATGATATGTTTTTAAAAATAACAAAAGAGCAGCAGCAAAAGATGATCGAGGATATCCAGATTTTTTTCTCTGAGGAAAGAGATGAAGAAATATCTGAGTTCGGTGCAGAAAGGGTGCTGGATTTTGTTAAAGAGTCATTGGCCCCTCATTTCTATAATGCAGCGATTTCAGATGTAAAGCATGTAGTAGAGCAGCAATATGCTTCAATGGAGGATGAAATCCTGACTCTCGAGCGTCCTATAAAATAATTGTTGGTTGGTGTTTGACTTTATAGCAATCTGACGGGCATAAGACTCCCTCATCTAGACTCAAAGGAACCGAATGAGGATATGCGGGAGTCCAGCTGCCCATTCAATTTCTTTAACCTATTTCTTATCATTAAATACGTCATTCACAAACATGGCAGAGTTGCCGCTCGAATCAAAAAAGATTGTCCACAGCAAAATAACCGGTAGAGCAGCGACCCATACTGCAAATTTGAACATTTTCTTCATGATTATCTCCATCCTCCCACGTCCAGTTTTTTACATTATATCAAGATTCCGCCTATTTTTCTAATAATTCCAGTTATTCGAAATAATGGCGTTACCAGTGTAAATAAACTTTAATACTATGTCATCTGCTTGTTATTTTTCTGAAAGTGTTCAGTGATATGATATTTTTGACTGATAAATAGATTTTATAGAGAGTGAGCATGAAAGATGAACATTACTGATGCTGTGGCACAATTACATAAAGCTGGAATTAAGGCGAATGACGCAGAGCTTGAGCGCTGGATAGAAGAAGGAAAAATAAAAGCGGAACGAAGTCCCAGGAGGCAAATCAGCTACACAATAAAGACGAAGGATCTCACTGATTTCATCTTCAAAAAACAGGAAGAGCTTTATCAGCAAAAACTCGAAGGGATCCTTCTGCAAGTTAAAGATCTTAAGGGACAAATGGAGATCCTGAATACCCGTGTCCAAATAGAGGAATCCAAAGTTAAATCATTGAAGAAAATGATACAAGCACAAAAGATGATTGATGATGAAGAAATCAAGCCTGCAAAGCTCCTGGGCCTGAAGCCTGATGAGGATTTGCAATTGATCCGAAAAGAATTCAAGAAACTTCTAAAAGCCCTCCATCCAGACCGCGGCGGAGATGAAAGGCTTTTTAAGGTGTTTACTGAGCATTATAAAAACATCTTCTAGAATTCTAAACGTTTGATATGGAATATGCCTACATCTTATTTCCGGATCTGAGGAATGTTTTTTCCTTTTTCATGCCCGCTTTTTCGGCAACACGGATAGAAGCAAGATTGTTCACATTTATAATAGAAACCAGCTTCTTATATTTTAAGCTCAGCTGATCCAATCTTAGGCCTGCCCACTCGTTTTGGTGGAGCGATACCTCATGGCCACCGGGTCGGGAAAAATTTCCATTAAATGAGGCAGATCGCTTTTCTGCATTTTTCTTAACATTAATCTGTCTGTTTTGATAATTGGAGTACCCACCAATTATCCCCCTTTCGCTGCACTAAAGCCCGTTTCTTTCCTTTCTAGCAGGCATTAACATTTCAAACTCAAATAAATAGTTCAGCAGCTGGTCAAATTCGTCCGTCTGGAAAACTAATTCCTTATCATTAAATACATAAACAGCAGCATCTGTGACTGCCTCTCCATTTTTTAATGTTAGTGTCTCTTGAATCTCTATGTTTTCCACCAGCTTGAAATCTTCCTTATTTGGAGATTTAAACTGCTCAGTAAAGGCAGATGGTCCAATAGCAAGAATAGAAACCTTTTCAGCATCCTTCGCTAGCCATTTAGCAGCGGAAAAGACCGTGTCAGGAGCTTTTATCACATTGATGTTCTCGGTTATTCGATAGTAAGGGATGTCCTTATTTAGCTGATTCACCTCTATAGAGATTCTCTGTCCAACTTTAACCTCTTCCATATCTGCAGCAGTAAAAACTTTATCATCCACTTGGATTACTCCCAAATCTCGATCCAGCTTTATAACGTTTCCCTTTATTGTGCTTTTTTTAGAATACGTATTATCTTTCATATATTTTATTAACTCTTCTATAGAAGCTGCGCGAAATGCTTCCTTCATATGATCAAATAATATATAACTAGGCTCTTCCTTTACTTGTAATTCAGGATAAATAGCATTTACATCCTTTAGACCTAATGAACTGCTTGTTTCGAAAAGAAAGTGAACTGGTTGAGAATAAAGTTCATCAATTACATTTTTATCAGTATCTCCAACAATCAGAAGTGAATGATACCCTTTATTTCTTGCAAGATAGTTCTTTTCCGGACTAACCTCTTTAATGTTAACAGGTATGATATATTCAGCCCGCTTGCCATCCTTCCAGTAGGCTTTTATAGAATATATTTCTTTGCGCGATTCGTTTCCTAAAAGTGTAAATCCACGATACAGAGTTTGATAGGGCTCTACTTTAATTTCGCCATTATAATAGTTTCCTCTTGCAATGAAGATTGGCTGCTGATTTTTTGGAAATTCTATGTTAAGATTCTCTCGAAATTCTGCATGCTGATATTCAATCAATTTCGTGAGATCTTTTATCTCCTTCACATTTTCTCCTGCGTTCCAAGTATAAGTGCTTAAGATCGGATCTAACTCCTGCTCCCCAAATAATACAGTGGGCATTGGCGGTTTTTCTTCCTTGTGTAACTTTTGCATATCTAAATAAAACATTGCTAAGAGGGTCGAAATAATCGATATTCCCCATATGACCTTTTTAATCAGCCTCAAACGTTTAGATGACTCCCTTTTTTCTTCCAGCTCCATATAAGCACCCCTCTCTTGATGAATCTTGGCACTTAGTAATTTGATAATAAACCTTATCCCGCCAACAAAGCTGAAAAAAGCCGTCAAGATGACAGCTGGTCATTTCGTACATTCATAAACAGGAATTGAATATTACAGCGTAAGCACCTTTGCGTATTTTATAATCAAGTCCTTTTATTTGGTTCCCGAATACGTTGTTCATTCTCTTACCTTCTTTGTATCAATGGCTGCTTTCATCAGTGATCCAGTCTTGCTTTCAAAATTTCACCAATCAATTTATTCCACATTCTTACGTGATTCTCCTTTATAAAAAATGCCAGAATCAGTAAAATAAAAATCTGAAATTTCGTATTGCGAATTAAATTCAAAATCTTTAAAATAAAACAGAAAACATCTTTGAAAATCTGGGAGACTCACATGAACCGCAAAATTTTTTTGTATGTAAAAGCTTTTTCCGATTTGGGCACGTTCATGGACCTGATTGCCATAAATGTGCTCATGTATGCGGCCACCGGAAGCTCTGCCTGGCTTGCAGCGACCATGGCCATCAGGACACTTGGCGGCGTTTTATCAAGCCTTTTTTCAGGGGTCTTGGCCGATCGCTTTGACCGCCGAAAAATTATGATTTGGACGGATGTATTCCGGGCTGTCATCATTTTAAGCTTAATACCGTTTCCAAATCCAATCATGATTCTCATTGTCTGCTTCTTTATCGGATTGACATCAAGCTTTTTTGCAGTTAGCTACAGCGCCGAAATCCCTCAGATTTTTGGCGAGGATAAAGTACTGGAAACAAATGCGTTAATTTCCCGATTAACATCTGTCAGTCTGGTATTTGGTTTTATCGGGGCTGGAGTCATAACTGATTTCCTCGGATACCAGGTAACTTTAATCATTGATGCCGCAACCTACATCATTTCAGCACTCGTTTTATTAAAAATGAAATGGCAAACGTCGGAATCAGCTGTAAGAAAAAGGATCAGCAGCGGCTTTAAAGATAAACTGGCAATCATCGGCAGAGATTTGAAAGAAGTCTATTCCTTTATTTTGGTGAAGCCGATGCTGCTTCTTGTCCACATTGTCTTTCTTATTGGGGCATTCGCAGGTGCTTCGCATAATTTGGGGATTCCGCTGCTGGCCGAGAATATCGACAGCAGCAAACAAAGTTTTTACTACGGATTAATCTGGGGTGTATGGGGAATTGGATCAGTTTCAGCAACCATGATTCTGCCAAAATTAAAAAGCCTCCGGGAAAACCGCCTTTATTTTGCATGCTTTGTATCCGCCATGTTTATGTCGGCAGGTTTTATCACCTTCCTGTCCAATCATAGCTTATGGATTATTCTGCCGTTTGCCTTTTTAACTGGAATTTTTGATGCGGGTTTCACGACTCTGCATGCCACAATTCTGCAGAAGACAGACAACCATATCAGAGGCAGAATTTTTGGAGTAGGCATGCTTTTAAAATCATTCGGCTTTGCACTTGGATTTGCTGCCGCCCCTCTTGTACTGGAAGTATTCTCATTAGCTAAAATGGTTTGGCTCTTCCATGGGACATTAATATCGGCAAGCATTATCGTCCTGGTCTTTGCTGCTGGGACCCAAAAAAAAGTTAAGAGAATGAGTCAAGGTGTATAAAAAGAGCCCAGTTTATGAACTGGGCCCGCTATAACTTAGTTTATTGACGAGGAGCAAACATATATTAATTAAAAAGATAAACCGCATCCCCTGCTGAAATCTCACCAGTTTTCATGACAGAGGAATACACCCCAAAATGATTATCCCTTTCACTGATAACCTTTTTATGCAAACTGGAATCCCGCTCCCCGCTCTCTGGATCTACTGTAATAATCATACACCGTTCGCAATGCCGCTTAACTTTTATCTCAGCACTGCCAATTTTCATTGTCTTCCCAAACCATTTTTCCTCAGCAAAAGGATCGTCCTTTATCAGGGAAATGACTAAATTCGGGCGAAACCGCTGGAAGTCCATTTTCTCTTTGCCCCACATCTCTTTCATTTTTTGCAGGGACGCGTCAGTCACTAATAGAATGTTTTCCTCTTCTATTGCTCCTACAGGTACATGAACAGGACTATATTTCACAGGAGTGATTTTTCTGGAAGAATGGTCTTCCATTTCTTTTAACAATTCTTTATCATCCCAGGGGATCCGTCTGCCGTCGGGAGTAGTTATTCTTACTGGAGGAAATAAGTTCTCATTTTCCTCTCCCGTAAACTCTGCTTTATATCTGACCATTTTGGGAAACTGAGTAATCGTCAAATATTTCCCCGGCCTTGATTCATCCAGGTAGGCATGGCTGCGATCACCATAGAGTCCATAATCCATTACGTTTGTTTTTTTCACACTTTCCCCGTAAAAGCTTTTCACCGGATAGCGGACAATCTTTTTAATATGTCCTATTAGCACCTTCCATTCCACTCCCTTCAACCAAATGAAAAATCCATGACAGCGCGTTCGGCTGTCATGGATATCATTTACTGCGGCCGTTTTGTTTGTCGCTTTGCTTTTTCATCCCTGTCCGCTTGAATAATTTTTTCACGGACGTCAGCAGGTATGGACGCAGAAGTTCGTTTTTGCTCAGATCTCACCTTTACCCCTCCCTCTTTATTTTTCGACTTTATAGCGCTTATGGCTGATCACCGTTTTGATGGGCTCATCCTTTTTCGGATTAATTCCAAGCTCCACAATGACTGAGTTATCCCGTACCACGATTACTCTGCCTTTTTTCCCTTTTTCGGAACCGCTTAAGATGCTGATCGTATCGCCGACATCTGCTTTTTTACCTTTGCTTACCTTTTCTGTTTCTTCAGCCATCGCCATTCTCCTTTAAATACTTTAATTTTTTTAGCTGGTTTTCGCTATGAGGCTAGTATTGCCGTTTCATCCTTCCGCAAAACCCAATTCATTTTCAAATTAATTTATTCTTTCTTTGGTCCTGTAATCTTATTAATATGAAGGTCCTTCAATATATTTAAGCCTGCCCTGATAATCATCATAATACTTCCTGCAAGGAAAAATGATATCGAAACCGCCTGGCTGACATCTGTTAAAAACAATATGCTTCCGATAAAATATAAAACACCCAGGAGCAGATCATTAATAAATGATACTACCCTATATCGCTTTTCAATGATCATTTCGTAGTCGCCTATTTAAATATGCACATCTTCCTGCTGTTCCCTAACTATATTTCTAATCTTCATGAATAACACCTCTGTTTTGTCTTTTCCACATAAGGTGCCAAACATTCATTAATATATAGTTAATTTCTGGAAAATACTATGAAAAATGATCAAGCACCAATGAAGCCAGCAAACCGGTAGCTGCAATGAATCCGGTCATCGGTCCGCTGTCCTCAAAGGCTTCAGGCATCATCGTGGAAGCCACCATGGCAATAATTGCACCACCAGCAAAGCCTGCAATTCCTGACAGGACCTCTTTTGAAGCTCCATCCAAAAATATGTATCCAGCCATCGAAGCAATTCCCGCAATGACAAATACCGAACTCCAAAGGAGGATAATTTTCTTTTTTGAATAGCCGCTCTTTTTCATTCCCGAAGTGCTGGAAAGGCCTTCCGTAAAGTTGCTGATAAAAATGGCTGTCACCAATAGAAAACTCACCTTACCTCCTTCAAGCAGGCTTGTTCCGATCATGATTGATTCTGGAATGGCATCCATAATGGTCCCGGTAAAAAGGACTATACCGCTGCTGGCTGCTGCTTTATGGCCGGACCTTTTCCGGTTCTTAGCCCCCTTGTTTGAAATCATGATATCAAAAAGGGTAAAGATAATTGCTCCAGCCAAAAATCCAATGCCTGTCGGAATTAAGCCGCCGTTATGGACTGACTCCCCAAGCAGCTCATAGGAGGCAGCACCAATCAGGACACCAGTTCCGAATGCCATAATGTAACCGATCATTTTTTTCCGGATGGGCAAAAACATCGCTGCCAATGCGCCAAAAAGGACTGCTGATCCAGAGACCCCTCCCCATAGTGCAGCATTCCACATCAAGTTCACTCCTTCCATTTTGTTTTGTTTCTCTCATTATTTCCTTTTGGCCAATCCTAAAAACCACTATTCAGAATAAGATTAAAAAAGCAGAACCTCGAGGGTTCTGCTTAGACTCTATCTAATGGTTTTTAATGCACCGCTCCAGGATATCACCTGGTCAATCATTGCGTTCACATTATTGAGATGAAGATCTTGAGGTTTAAATACTGTACCATTTTCAAAATCAGTAAATAAAGACAATGTTGGATGCACGCGTACATCAGCAATCATTAATTCACCCATGATTCCGCGCAGATGTTCAGCAGCTCTCGCACCGCCGGTTGACCCATAGCTTACAATTCCTGCAGCTTTATTGTTCCAGGGTTCACGGGCTAGATCAAGTGCATTTTTTAATGCCCCTGTAATACTGTGGTTATATTCCTGAACGATGAAAATGAATCCATCCAGACTATTAAGCTTCTCATTCCATGCAGCAATTCCTGGCGAATCCGCTTCACCTAAGAATGGCAATTTGAAATCAGCGATATCTATAATCTCATAATTGGCATCTCCGCGTTTATCGGCAATCTCTTTTACCCATGAACCGACCTGTGGGCTGACTCTCCCCTGACGTGTGCTCCCTAAGATAATCCCAATGTTTAATTTCTCGCTCATTGTTTGTTCCTCCTTAGATTTTCTTCCAAATAATTGATTAAAAAAACCCATGACTCACACCACCTGATGATAATTTAAACTCCTATAATAATTCGATTTCCAGAAGGGTCTTCAGTAACCGCCTGATTATTTTCAACAGACACAGCCGCGCCTATCTTTTTCAAGTTTTCTACTGCCTGATCTACGGCTTCTTCATTTTCAAAAATGAGCCTGAAGGATTGTAGCCCAACACTATTCTCTGAAGGCTGCGGCGCTCCTACCCCATTCCATGTATTCAAACCAATATGGTGGTGATATTTTCCGCTGGAAATGAACAGTGCCTGTGTGCCATATCGGCAGACTGCTTCGAATCCAAGCCCCTCACTGTAAAACGTTTCGGTATGCGCCAGTTCTGCTACATGCAAATGGATATGCCCCATGACCGTACCGCCAGGCAGGCCCTTCCAGGACTGCTGCTGCCCAATTGACAGCAGGTCAGGGAAGTCCAGAGGATCAACAGTCATATTTACCTCCCCGTTTTTCCATGTCCATACAGAAGGGTTGCGGTCAGTGTAAATTTCTATCCCATTGCCATCCGGATCTGACAGATAAAGTGCTTCGCTGACAAGATGATCCGATGATCCAAATTGCAGCCCAATCTCGACGAAATGACGTACTATCTTAGCCAAATCAGAACGCTTTGGGAGGAGCAGGGCGAAATGATACAAACCTGTTGTTCTTCCTATTGCAGGTTCGACATTTTCCGGCTGTTCAATGGTCAGCAATGCCGTTTTTCCATCAGCAGTCAGCTGGGCAGTTCTTTCTGTTTTTGTTAACACTTTAAATCCAATTACTTCTTTATAGAATGCAAGTGACCGTTCCAGATCCTGTACTTTCAGATTGACCTGAGCTACAAAGGTAATCGGTTTTTGATGAAAGTTCATGTGAATTTTTCCTCCCACTAGTTTGCTTTTGATTGTATTAATTTGCTCCCAAGAGATAGTGGTGATTCCTTAGCTAATACAAAATAGATCGATGCTGCAAGCAGGATTAAATCTAATTCATATCCAGCCATTTGGCCGTTCCCCAGCAGGCCTGCGGACAGCTTAGCAGTAAAGATCGCTCCCAGCATGATGAAAGCAAATAGTACAGAAACCATTTTTGTGCCAATACCCAGAATCACCGCTATGCCTCCTGCCAGCTCGATTACGGCAACGACATAAGCCATAAAACCCGGAATACCGATACTGTCGAAGAAGCCGGCAGTATTGCTTATGCCTCCCTGAAATTTTGATAATCCATGAATAAAGAAAATAAATCCTAAAATTACACGCAGAATGAAATGGCCTAATTCGTTTTTGTTCATGTTTTCCTCCTTGAATCTAATGTTAGTTACTTACTTTATGTAAGTTAGTATATAATTGATATTTATTTTCGTCAAGTAATTATTTTATAAAAAGTGATTTAATTATTTCCGGTTTATGACTATAATAAGAAACAAGGAGTGATTATTATGGAAAAGTCGCTAATTTGTCCAAGATTTGAAAAAGCCATAGGCATATTGAGCCAGCGCTGGACCGGATTGATCATTTATCAATTGCTTAACGGGCCGCAGCGGTTCTGCAGTATAGAATCCTCTATCGGGATAAGCGGCAAAGTTCTTTCAGACCGGTTAAAGGACCTGGAGAATGAGGGGGTCGTAAAACGCGAAGTTTACCCTGAAACTCCTGTAAGAATCGAATATTCCCTGACAGAAAAAGGCCTGGCCATGGAACCGCTGATGAAAGAAATAGAAAAATGGTCGCAGAACTGGTTATAGGCTTAATTTATATATGAATATCAAAAAAGAGTCCTCCCTTTTTGGAAGACTCTTTTTTGCGTTATCTCTTTGATCCTGGTTATTTCTTTTTTGACTGGCGAGCCAGTTCGGACTCATTCCCTCCGAAAATCTTGCTTCTTCTGTCCAAAGGTGCCTCGACTTCGGACTCAATTCCTCGGATTTATCCTACTCTGTCCGAAGGTCCCCTGACTTCAGAAGCAACTCTTCGGATTTATCCTTACGCTGTCTGAAGGTTGTCTGCGTTCGGACTCATTCTCTAGGATTCGTCCTTCTTCTGTCAGAATAGGTAAACAGCAAATTTACTTTCCTTTTATCTCTGAAATATACTGTTTTACAACTTCATATACGTAATCCTGGTTTGCGGCCGCAGTGTTGGGGTCGTATTGGCCTCCGTTTGTTTTATTATTAGAAAGAATACGAATTCCCAGGAATGGAACATTGTATGCTCCGGCAATCTGCGCTGCTGCAGCGCCTTCCATTTCTTCTACCGATGTTCCGTAGTTTTCATGAAACCAATTGATGCGGTCTACTTCGTTATTCCATAGGTCCGCTGAACCGATTGTCCCTTCGACTACTTTGCCCTTCTTGTGCTTATCTTTAACTGCATTGGCAGCAGCAAGAAGATTTTCATCTCCCTCATAATAACGAATCTTTTCGGCATCAGGGTCTTCACCGGCACTTCCCTCAGAAGCCATCAGGTCCATTGGGATCCAATTAGTTGGTTCAATCCCTTCCCCTGCTTCCAAATGACCAGTCTTCAATGATCCGATATTGACTGTTCTTTCTCCTAAAACGATATCATACACATTCAAGCCCGGATCATGGCCGCCTGAAGTCCCCTGGTTGATGATGGCAGCTGGATCATACTTTTCAATGGCGATTGTTGTGGCAGCTGCTGTATTTTCCATGCCTTTTCCGG
The DNA here is from genome assembly GCF_964223445.1 of Cytobacillus sp. NCBI lineage: Bacteria > Bacillati > Bacillota > Bacilli > Caryophanales > Bacillaceae > Cytobacillus > Cytobacillus sp. The sequence goes on along the minus strand of NZ_CAXQGS010000117.1, from coordinate 14,441 downwards.
TTTTAGCTACGATAACCGGGTACTTGTCCAGCTTGCCTTTATAAAAAACAAAATTACCTGATTTTTCTACTTTAACTTTATCTAATCGTTCAGCAAACTTTTCAGCCTCGATCGGCATTGGCCCCTGGATAAGAATTGGCTTTTGGGCTCCTTCAGCCTCGGTTTCTAATTTTCCTGCCGAAGAGCATCCTGCGAGCATCGCTGCAGATAGTGCTGCAATCGCAGCGAGTGAAGCTAATTTCTTTTTCATTGCACGTTCTCCCCTTTTCTTGTTGTCTGATACACCCGAATTTCTAATCATAGAAAAAGGCCTGTAAAAGCAGAATGATTTCTACCTTCCAGACCATAGAGTTAAAGCAGCTGCAATAAAGATTGCGGCCTTTCCTATACTTTAACCCGTAGTCCGGTTCTTTGATTGGGAACCAGGTAGAAACACTCAGACCATATTACCGAGCATATACGAGTGATGAAATTAGTAAGATTACAATGCCAATATAACAAATAGCTTGTGAGAATTCAACTGAAATACGAACAATTAGTACATATTAACTATTAAACATTCGTAATTCAGCAATATTCATCCATAAAAAAACCTCCAGTATTAAACTGGAGGCTCTAATCATTATGCTGCTTTTTTGGCATCAGCAGAAGATGATTGGCTGTTATTCTTTATGGCAGCAGCAGCCAGACCGATCAGACCACCTGCGATAGCTGGGACAATCCAGCCTAACCCCACATCATATAAAGGAAGGATCGCACTGAATAGGTCATTGATTGGCGCAAACGCAATGCCTGCTGCATTCAAACCATCAAACAAACTTACCACAAATGTGAATAGCATGCTTCCCTGATAAACTTCTTTCTTGCCTTTAAAGAATGGATGCAGGAAAGTAAGAGCCATTAATGCAATGGCCAATGGATAGATTCCCACCAAGACAGGGACGGAAATGGCGATAAGCTGGCTAAGGCCAAAGTTGGCAAAAACCGCGCTGAATATTGATAAAATAATGACGAACATTTTGTAAGAAACTCTTGGCATCAGTTTATTAAAGTATGAAGAACAAGCTGTAATTAGACCGATGCTGGTTGTCAAACATGCACCAAACACAATGACACTTAAAAGCAGCATACCAAATGAGCCAAAGTAATGGGAAGATGCACCAGATAGAACAGCACCCCCGTTATCCAATGCTCCAAGACCGCTGACACTTGAAGCCCCAATAAATGAAAGCGATGTATAAATGACTGCTAATAGACCTGAAGCAATCACACCAGCCTTCGCAATGGATACCATGATATCCTTCTTAGTTACTGCGCCTTTTTCCTTCACAGCATTTACAACGATAATACCGAATACAAATGCTGCCAGAGCATCCATTGTCAGATAGCCTTCCTGGAACCCTTTAAAGAACGCACCATTCATATAGGATTCAGTCGGAGCCTGGAATGCTCCCATTGGATTAAAGAAGGCAGCGCCGATTAAAACTGCGATTACAATTAGAAGAATCGGTGTTAAATATTTTCCTACGATATCAACAATCTTTGAAGAATTCAAAGAGAAAAAAGCGGTAATTCCAAAGAAAATAATTGAAAATACGATTAAGCCAACTGATCCGCTTCCTTCTGATAGATATGGCTTAATTCCGATTTCGTATGACACTGTAGCTGTTCTCGGAATGGCAAAAAGCGGTCCAATTGATAAGTACAGGGCCACTGTGAATCCCAGTCCGAACAATGGATTGACACGGCTCGCCAGTGATTGCAGATCACTTTTTCCCGAGAAGCCCAAAGCCAGTATACCAAGAAGAGGCAAACCTACACCTGTCATGATGAAGCCAGCGTTCGCTGACCATACATTCGTTCCTGCGGATTGGCCAAGCATCGCAGGGAAAATTAAGTTTCCTGCCCCAAAAAATAAGGCAAAGAGCATAAAACCAACTGTCACAATATATGAGAATGGTATTTTGCTGGTCATTTCAATTCCTCCTATTAATCTGTCTGTCTAAATGATTCTGATTTTATTAAATTTAAATTTTCTGAAATATTATAGCGCTGTAACATTATTATTTTTGTACGCTAGTAATATATTGCATAACTCAAGATAACATATTCAAAATACTTATGCAATATATCGCACAAAACTTTTTGTCGAATCATGCGATATATTGAATTTTTCAAGATACTTCTATATACTAAATTTATAATCTATTGGAAATAACTATAATTTCACAGATAAATTGCATGAAATGAAAAGGTGGTTACAGCTATGCCGATACCCTCCAATTATTCATCACCTACCCGAGTGTCAGCCAAGGATCGCGCCTTCTCCCAAATCCAGGAGTGGATCATTGACGGCACACTACAGCCGAAAGAAAAATTGAATGATGCCGATCTTGCCAAAGCGTTAGGCGTCAGCCGAACCCCCATCAGGGAAGCTCTTCAGCTGCTGAATGTTCAGGGGTTCGTCGAAATGTTTCCCGGAGTTGGAACGCAGGTCACTTCAGTTAATCCTGAAGATATTAGTAAAATCCTGCCCCCATTAGGCGTATTGCAGGCACTTGCTGCAGAATTGGCAGCTCCTGTTATCAGCCAGGAAACGATTAATATACTTAGGGATATTAATCATAAATTCGCTAAAGCTCTAATTGCAGGAGATACCTTCACAGCTTTGAAGCAGGATGAGAAGTTTCATAATATTATTATAGATCTTGCTCAGAATCCTTATATTACGAATACAGCTTCCATGCTTCAGGCTCATGTCATGCGGCTTTACTACAATAAAACAATTATATTGAAAGAGCGTTCTATAGAAGAACATGAAGATATATTAAAAGCATTTGAACAAAAAGACAGAGAAAAAGCCGGACACATTGCACGTGTCAACTGGCTTAGAGCAATTGACGAGTATTACTCCGAGGAAAAATGATCAAACGGAAAAAGCAGCCTCCTTCGGCTGCTTTTTCCGTTATCCTAGCTTTTGTAGATAATTTCATCGATAATCCCATATTCCTTTGCTTCTTCAGCAGTCATGAAATAATCGCGGTCCGTGTCCCGCGCCACTTTTTCTGCAGGCTGGCCAGTTCTTTCTGCAATAATTCCATTTATATGCTCCCTCAGTTTTAAGATCCGCTTCGCCGAAATTTCGATTTCGGTTGCCTGGCCTCGAGCACCGCCCAGAGGCTGATGAATCATGATTTCACTGTTCGGCAGGCTGTAGCGCTTTCCTTTTTTTCCTGCCAGGAGAAGCATAGCACCAAATGATGCGGCCATTCCTGTACAAATCGTTCTCACATCAGGCTTTATATATTGAATCGTGTCAAAGATGGCAAACCCTGCGGTGGTCGAACCGCCCGGACTATTAATATAAAGAGAGATATCCTTTTCAGGAGATTCAGCTGCAAGAAATAGCAGCTGGGCAATCACACTATTGGCAACCACATCATTAATTTCTTCTCCTATCATGATAATCCTGTCTTTTAACAGCCGTGAGTAAATATCATAGGAACGTTCTCCCTTGCTTGACTGCTCAATTACATATGGTATTGCTGTCACCTGTATCCCTCCAGTTCATTGCGGATCTATGCCGCCATGCAGAGAGTATTAGAAGGAGATGGAACTGGCAGTACAGGCTTCTTTGCTTGGCTTTCCAGGGATCGCAGAAAAGGTATGATTTTTACCAGGATGGACGGATCTTCCGCAGCCACAGATTGCTGCAGCAGATGAAAAAGCTTTTCTTCTTCATCATTTGCAAAAGAATCCTCAGTCTCATCTTCAACTGAGTGCTGTAGCTGCTTCCGAGCACGGTTCAGCGAGGACTTCACTGCAAATTCAGTGGTCTGCAGGATATCCGCAATCTCTTTTGTTTTGTATCGAAACCCTTCCTTTAGAGTAAAAATAACAGCCTGCTTTAATGTCAGACGGTTAATGAGATGGCTGATTGCTTCTCCTCGATCGGTGCTGTAATTCTTCATTTCACTTTCAGGCGACTCTTCCAGCTGCTCCCGCTTTCTGTTTCGAAGAGTATCCATCCAGCAATTATAGGCAATCTTCTTCAAAAGAGCCTGATTGATATTCTCCGGAGAATAGCTTTTATAAGCGCGGATGATTGCCTCATGGGCAAGATCGTCCCCATCCCAGCTGCTCTGTGCAAGAAACCGGCTATAACGCTGCAGTGAAGGATAGATATCTGCAATACATCTTTCCTTCTGCTCTAAGAAATCCCTTGATTCAGCCTGAACTTTCCCTTGCTTCATAAACCTGTTCACTCCTTTAATACATCTCTGCTTCTATAACGGAATAAGAGAACTAAAAGATACGGGGTAATTATAATTTATTATCATTTTATTCTAAGGATAGCTGATATTATCCTGCTCATATACCTTTTTTGATTTCAATCCAAAAAAAAAGCCCCAATCCCATTGGAATTGAGGCTGCAGTTTTATATAATTCGTGACGTTACAATGCCGTCAATTTGATTGATCTGTTCAAGCAGTCCAGGGACCACTTCGCCATTGACTTTATTATCGATATCGATCATGGTATACGCATATTCACCGCGGCTGCGGTTCACCATGTCTGCGATGTTCAGCTGGTAGCTTGAAATGGCAAGCGTGATTTGGCCGACCATATTTGGGATGTTTTTATGAAAAGCAGTGACACGCCGCTTGCCTGTGTAAGGAAGAGCAGCATTTGGGAAGTTCACTGAGTTTTTAACATTGCCTGTTTCAAGGAAGTGCTTCACCTGTCGTGCTGCCATGACAGCGCAGTTTTCCTCAGATTCTTTTGTTGAAGCGCCAAGGTGCGGAATTGCCACAGCGTTTTTCATTTTCAGGACATTTTCATTTGGGAAGTCTGTAATATACTTGCCCACTTTTCCGCTCTCAAGGGCTGCTGCCATATCTGATTCATTCACAAGCTCTCCGCGTGAGAAATTCAAAATATGAACACCATTCTTCATCATGCTGAATGTATCTTCATTGAACATTTCCCTTGTATCATCGGTTAATGGAACATGTACAGTGATATAGTCGGATTCTGCAAACACCTGCTCAATGGTCATGGCACGCTGAACATTGCGGGACAAGTTCCAGGCCGTATCAACTGAAATGAATGGATCAAAGCCTATAACATCCATATCAAGTTCAAGTGCATCATTGGCCACAAGTGCCCCGATTGCTCCCAATCCGATTACACCGAGAGTTTTCCCCTTAATTTCTTTTCCGACAAATTGCTTTTTCCCTGCTTCTACAAGCTTTGGAATTTGATCTCCTTCATCTTTCAGCGTTTTGGTCCAGGCGATGCCGGCAAAGAGATTGCGGGATGACGCCATTAAGGAAGTAAGCACCATTTCTTTTACTGCATTTGCATTGGCACCAGGAGTATTAAAAACAACAATGCCCTGCTCAGTGCATTTCTCAACCGGGATATTATTTACACCCGCGCCTGCGCGGGCAATTGCTTTTAATCGATCGCCCAATTCCATTGAATGCATATTGAAGCTGCGAAGGACAATCGCATCCGGATTGCCGCTTTCATTATCGATTGTAAATTGATCCTTGTTAAACACCTCAAGACCGCTTGGCGCAATCGCATTCAACGTTTTAATCGTCTTTACTCTGTCTAAAGTCATGGTACTCACTGGATTCTCCCCTTTTCAACTAACTTTGTCAGATTTTAAAACAGAAAGAGGCAAGGGTAGAATCCCTTACCTCTGCCCAGGCGAACGGCTTCGACACTATGTGCTCCCTCGCGGTGATCCGCGTCTCGCCAGTTACACATAGCCTTTTCGGTTTTTTAAATCTTATCAAAGTCTTCTGAAAACTTCAACCCTTTAAAGCGCTTACATTATTAAAATATTTTTTATTTTTTTACAGTATATTTTTCTTATTTTGTACATATGCTTTTGAAGTTAGTAATTGGAATAACATTTTCCTTTCAGCTGTATGCATATTAATTGCTGGTATTCTGTTCTAGCAAATGAAGCATTTTATCTGGAAATAAAATTGGACTATCCGAAAGTAATTATCAATAAACTGTTTCCCTTCACCTCTCTCCTTTATCAGATTCTGCGAAGTTCTGTAACTGCTGCTTCTGGGGAACATTCATACTCGCCAGAATACTCGACAAGCCCAATTTCGCAATTTTTGCCGATTTTTACATTTTTCCCTCTTACGACAAGAGCTGCTGTGCCTTCGAGTTCGATGTCATCCCCTTCAATTAAATCTGCCTCCAGCTTCAAGGGAAAGATGGATTTGATTAATTTAAATAGGGTCTCTCTATGCTGTGTCACTTTAATTTTTCTGCCGCCAATCTCTTTCGCTTTACTGTCTCCAAAAAGCTTAATATCAATCGTTTCTGCATTCAGTAAACCTTCTACTGAAAAAGTCCCTTCAGCACTGAAGATTTCCGCTTCACAGTCTCCCTCAATAGATACTTTTCCATTCACATCGATTACATCGCATTTTACAGAGCCTCCAATAGAGGATTTCCCAGCGACCTCAAGCTTTTGACAGCTGACGGCTTCAGAAATGGCAGCCGAGCCATTGATAATCAGGGATTCAGCTTTAACAGATCCGTGGATTTTTGCTGCACCACTGATCTCTCCTTTTTCGGTTTTTACGTTTCCATGGACAGTGCCCGTACCGTTACAAAGGAATCTCTCGCATTCAATATCACTGTTTACAGTTCCCTTGCCATTTAATTCAACCTTTTCAAATGAACCTCCATTAGACGATCCAACTCCATTAATAATTAAGTTCCCTAGCGTTTTCATATTCACAGCAAATTTTCCCCCTATGCCAATTTGGATTTTAATTCCTCTGCACAATGTTCTATCGATAAAGTGGCTGCCACTTTTGTTCCTTTTTCAAGCAGGACTTGTTCCCCGTTAACCGAAACCAGGCAGCTGGACATTCCAAGTTTGCGAATAAAGCAAATAACAGCTTTTGGCTGCTGCAGGATACTTTGATGATCGTTCAATAACTGAAGGAGCATTTTCCCTTCCTCTATATGGATATCTCCCGATTCAAGCAGGATGGAAAGTATATAAAGCTTCAAAATCTCATGGTAATTGAATTCTTTAAGCTCCCCCTGAGTTTCGAGAAAGATATTCATAACCGGTTCAGAAGCTATCCCTTTAGCAATCAGACTTTCCTTTGTCAGCTTCAGATGTGAAGCATTCAGAGAAAACACATCTGCCAGCTCATCCAGCGAAAGGCTATCCTTCATCTTTTGTATTTTATCGACCCGCTCCAGAATTTTCTCTTTTGGGAAAAAAGTCTCCTGCCCTGTAAAGGTTGATTTTCTGACAAACCAATCCTCCGGTATCAGGCTTTTCCTTTTCCACCGATAAAGCTGCCCATAAGAAATCCCAGTTAGATCAAGGACTTCTTTTTTTGAAATTAATTCATCGCTCAATTCCAGGACTCCTTTCTAATGTTACCATTGTAACATAACACTGTTACATTAAAATGTTGTTTTATTCATTTTTTTCTGATATTTTTCGACAAATTTATCGTTTTGTACCGTGAAATCAATCCTGGAAGCTCTTCCCTCAACAAAACAATGTTCTATTGACACAAAAAGACCTGGTTCTCTATAGAACCAGGCTTCACTTCATTCATATATTTTTAACAGATTATACTGCTTTCCAAGATACTGATAATTTTGCCTGCGGTACATTTCCTTTGGAGTATCTTCTCCATCTGCAACAAGGATGATGGTTTTATCCTTAATCTGATCCATCACCGCTTTCTGCAGGCGGCTGCCGATGCCCTTTTTCTGAAAATCCTCATGGACCATCAATCCATCAATTTCAGCTGTTCGTTCCTTGATAATGACATCAACAGATCCGGCAGCTTTCCCTTTATAGTATGCAATAACCTGCTGAATGCATTCATCGCTGTAATTTCTAAGATGCTGAGCTTTCTTTTTCTCTGCGAAATTTCCCCCATATACCGAATCCTGCTCATACTGGAATTCCAGATAATCATTCCATGTTTCATCCTTAACATTTTCGACTATGATTTCTTCCTTTTCCTGAACATCAGGAAAATCAGCCGGATGGATGGCAAATAACTCTAAGAAACCAACCGTATAATCCTCATCTTTCTGAAAAAAAGCCAGAAGCTCTCCAGAAAGCTCCTCGTCATCGGGAAAATAAAACCTTACATGCTTTTGGCCATATTTCTGATGAAAATCTCTTAAATATTGATGTGCCTCCTCAAACTCTTGAACAGAAGGCATTCTTTTAAAAACAACAAAGTTGCTGTCATACTGAAGGAGCATGTCAGGATTATGGTTGTGAATAAATAGTTCATTTTCCAGAACCGTGTGTCCCGGTTTATAAATATCATGAAAAGTGATCTTGTCCATCGGTATCTCCTAAAATAGCAAACACTTTAGTTTTGCAAGTATTTATATTCTTTATCTGTAATTAGCACATCATGGCAGCGCATTAAATTATTCTTTAATTCCAGAGGGGTAATGCTGTTATCATAAGCACACAGGGAAATCAGACCCTGTTCAGAAATGACCTTGTCAATTTTCTTTTCATACGCTTCCACTAACGGAATATAGTCCTTCACGTTTCCCCATTCAACCAGGCCCCATGTAAAAATCTTTGTACCGCTTTCCAAATAAGGATGTATGTTTTTGAGAAAAAAATTCAACACTGTTTCAGGATTAAAATCCCCGTTCGAATAATAAAAATCAAAGTTATTCGCGAAGTGGACTCTCTTTAATTCCTCTTTGTTTAACAGCTTTCTTATCTCTTTATCAATCTGAAGGAAATTACGGTCGTTCTCCACAAATAAAACATGGCAGCCGCTTTTGGCGCCTGCAGATATATAAGAGACTGCATTTTGAAGATAGCAGTCTCTTTGATCGAATTGATAAAGGATATGGCCGCCATTTGACCTTTTAAGATTATCCATTAAATCGATTAACCATTCATTCATTAAAATTACCCCTTATAATTCAAAGATGTTTTATCTATCCACCTTCATATCATGTATTTTGGAATATCCGTTTTCTAATCTTTATCAAATATTTCATCAAGTTTGTCTGCATAAAAGGTAATCGCTTTTTTATATTGCAAAACTTCTGGGTCATCAGAGGTTTCGGCCACACACTTTAGGAGCAGCTCCATGGCCTGCCTATGCTGGCCTAAATTATGGAGCGTCATGGAATAAAACACCTGGATTGCACGATTAGCCGGAAACTGGGAGATCCCTTTTTCGAACACCATCTTTGACTTTTCATATTCCCCAAGTGTCCGGTATGTGCTCCCAAGACCCAAAATAGCACCTTGCAGATCTGATTCAGGAAGCCCAAGTTCGATCGCTCTTTCATAATAAGAAACAGCCTTCGATTCCTCCCCTAAAACGTCAAAACTCCAGCCGCACTGATAATGAATAACTGGGTTTAAGGGATACTGTTCAGCCAATTTTATAAGCAGAAGGTTGGAATCTTTGTATTTTCCGAGATTGCGAAGTACTATCGCTTTTTCTAAGTCCGTGCTCATATGTACCTCCGATCAGCGCTTTCTTTCTATTATATCTAAAAATTGAAAATAATGGTTGGTAAGGCTTCAACTTTTCTGCAAAAATTGAATTATGACTCTCTGCACCGTTCTTTCACTTCAACCTCAGTGATTTCGTCAAACATGACCTTCTCAAGAAACCCATCTTCCATTTCCAGATAAATTTTTCTGCTGATGCTATCCAGCCTGTTTACCCTCCCTGTGTATTCGCAGAAAAATCCACCACGCCAAACCTTTACTTTTAGAAAAAAGGCAAATTCCATTGCATAGTGAATTTTGTTTTCATAATCCTCCAATTCATATTCATCAATAAGCGGCTTGTTTTGTGCCATTTGTTCAGTTTCCAATTTTCTTAACATCGCCCGGTGTTCCGGCATGAAATGGGCTGGCAGCCATTTTATTTTCCCTCTGTCTTTTAGCGGCATAGTAAATCCCTCCATCCTCTATTATAGAACATTTGTTCTGTATTTAAACCAGTAAAGCATAAAAAACTCAAGCTGGTTCATTTGGATAATAAAAGTACGAGTGGTAAAATAATCTTTAACTCTCTAAAAAGATTGGTGAAACAATGAAGCAGCTCCCTATAAAACACCGGTGGCTCGGTCGATTGCTTGCATCCGATCCCGGGCTTATCCGATTTCAAAAAGCTGGACGGGCCACTTTAAGTTTAATGGCTTCAGTCTTTACGACTTTGCTTATCATGCAATTGGCCGGCGCTGGTGCTAAAGCCGCTCTCACTCCGGCGATCGTGTCCGGAATGGCTGGCATGCTTGGCATCATGATTGTGATGGATGACTCTAAAAAAGGTAAGATGCTCACAACTGGCCTGCTTGGAATTTCTGCCATGGCGGGGGTATCGATTGGTTCACTATTGGCGGGAAGCACGGTCTTTGTCGATATTGCAATGGTGCTGTTAATATTCTTAAGCTTTTATTTAACCCGCTTTGGCGTACGGTATTTTTCTCTATGCATGATTGCATTCATGACACTTTATTTTTCATCTATCCTAAAGTTATCAGGCAGTCAGCTTCCATCCTTTTACTTCGGCATCTGGATAGGGGTCGCGTATGCTTTCCTGTTCAATTTCATCCTGTTTCAGGACACCGCGAAAAACCTGAAAAGAAGCATTCGCTCCTTTCATTTCCAAAGCAATTTTACGTTCAACCTGTTAATTGAGGGGATGAAAGCCAAGGAAATGACTCCCCAGCAGCGGGAGGAATTGCGGAGAAACGTGCTGAAGCTCAGGGAATACGCAGTAATGGTTTCAGAGTATGTAAATGATGAAGATGTTCAAAAATTATGGCCAGGGCTGACCTCTACTCAGCTGAGGTTATATATATTTGATGCAGGTATGCTGATTGAAACACTGACAGACTCAATTCGAAGCTTAAAAAAAGCGAATGCTCTTGAAATTGATGAGCTGAGAAAACTCCTGGTTTGGGTAACCCGTTCTCTTCGCGATGCTGAAGTTCTTGCCCAGCAATATGAAGAACAAAATCTGCGTGAAGCAGAGCTTGCTGTACAGGCCCTTCGCCTGCTTATTATTGATTTGTTCAGCCGGGAAGACAAACCTGCTGGATGGCTGTTTTTGATCAGGCGAATCGAGTCCATTGCGAACCATGTAATCGAGGGCGGCATAACCATACAGCAGGCACTTCATAAAGTGAAAGACAATGAGATTAAATCATCCGATGAGGCAGCTGAAGTCGAAAATGAAGATGAACCATCTGAAGAAGATAAGGGCATCAAGCCTTCCACTAAAAAAGCTTTTCAGGCATTGACTGCTGCAATCATTTCCATCATTGCCGGCCAGATTCTTTCGCCTGACCAGCCTTACTGGGTTCTTTTAACCGCTTTTATTGTTTTGCTCGGAACCGAATCGATCGGACGCATTTATACGAAGGGTTTTCAGCGTTCGGTTGGAACAATTATTGGAGCAGTAATAGGATTTACACTTGCAAGAGTTGTCAGCGGCCATTCCGTCCTGGAAATTGCGCTGATTTTTGCAGCAGTTTTTTTCGCCTTTTATTTGTTTGAGGTCTCCTATACGTTAATGAGCATGTTTATAACGATGCTGGTTGCTTTTATGTATGACCTTTTACTGGGTGGAATTACATTTTCCCTTATCAGTTCAAGGGTTATCGATACAATCGCCGGTGCCGGCATTGCATTCGGAGTTTCCTTATTTATTTTCCCAAAGAAAACGAAGGAAAAAGTGGCGGATACCATAAATGATTACCTTCAAGAACTGAAACCGTATGTCACTGAGTATGTGCGAAGCTTCCGGGAAGATGTGAACGTTAAGGAGCTTTCAGGCAAAGGCTTCTTATTGGATCAAAAACTTAAAACCATAAACGTTGAAGCGCAATCCTTGATAAAGAAACCCGGATCCCCGCGCCATGCTGATGTTAACAGATGGATTACATTATTTTCAGCCATCAATTACTATGCAAGACACCTTGTGGCTTCCTCCTACCGAAAAGGATTTGACTATCCCGATGAGCTGGTCGATGTTTTCATAAGGATTGAAGAAAAGCTTGAACTAAATATTGAGACATTAATGGACCTGATTAAAGACAGCGGAGACGGCATGCTTGTTTATAGTCTTGAAAATGAAAGGGAACAAATTGAACGATTGGCACCGGCAAGGCAGCAATCCCAGCGAGATTTGATTCATCATCTTTATTTCGTCTGGAGAATCAACAAAGCGATTATCGAATTGGCAGAAGACCTTGGTGCAGGGAAGGAGCAATAGTGCTCCTTCTTTTTTATGCTCTTTCAGGACCAATAATAGATTAATACATTCCCAATATACCTCAAAAAAGAGCGATGCACTAAATGCATCACTCTGACTTTGTTTTTGTTATTTTGAACAGCCGTAAACCATTCAAGGTTACGCCAGAAAAAATGATATTATATAAAAAAGGACTCGGATTGCTCCGATTCCTTTTATTTCATTACTTCCTCTTTCAATTTTATCAATAATTCATCCGAATTCTCCGCTGCAATCAGTTTCCCGTCTACAAGGGCATAGGGTGATTGCCTGCATTCTTTGCATCTGCTCTGACATTCGTATTCTTTATAGTTAACACTCTTCTGGCTCAGAAATTGATTAAATGCAGCAACACTCTCTTCTTTTAAAAAAGCATCCAGATTCCGCTGACAAAATTCAATCGAAGCCGTTTTTTGCTTTGAGAATAGTTTGTTGATGAGTTTCACCTGATCAAACTTCCTTCTGATTTTTCTTTAAAAGCTCTAATGGCAGTATATATTGTTTTCCATTCCCCTTCCTGCCTATATCGGGGACTTTATAATTATATCGAATCTGCTGCCCCTCTGTCGTCTCTATTGCTTCATTTCCAACAATTTTAAATAAAGTCTCATATGCAAACCTGTTAGTATTTTATTATACATTATTAATGAGGGGAACTGAATCGATTTACCTGTTAATTCAGATGGTTCAAATGTTTAATTGCACATAAACTGATTTTCTTTTGAATGCCGCTTTAAATTCTTATAGATTCCATGGCGACTGTTTTCTTACTGCTGCTCTCATTTTTGTCTTAAAGACCTTCACAAAAAAACAGGAAGAGCATTCCACTCTATCCTGCACAGCCACAATCTTAATTTTACTTATTACCCTCTACATTTCTTCTCATTTTCATTAAAACATCGTCAACAATTCTCAGCTCTTCTTTCGTAATACCTGATGTGACGATCGAGTGAAATTCCTCTGTGATTGGATATACATGCTCGCTGAGATTTTTGCCGTTTTCTGTTAGATAGACATTCAGAGATCTGCTGTCCTCTTTATTCATGCTTTTATTGATAAATCCTTTTTTTTCAAGACTGCTCAGCATTCTGGTAATGTTGGATTTATCTTTATCCAGCCGCCTGGCGATTTCATTTTGGCTTAATCCGTCTTCTTCCCAGAGAAGCATAAGAATAAGGTTCTGCTCAGGGGCAATATTTAAATGGGCTAATTTAGTCTTAATATAGCTTGTTAAGTTCAGGTCTGTCTGATGGATCTTAATGCTTATATAGTCATTAAATCTGGTTTTCATTAAAAATCCCCTATCCTTTTTATGGTGGCATTTTATTGAAATCTGTCGTATACACCAGATAACTTTTCATTATTTATCCAATCATGATTTTCTCTTCTGCATATTTAAAGTTAGCTTTTTCTCTTTTTCTGGCTAGTGCGAATGCAAGAGTTAACGGTCCCACCCTGCCTGCAAACATCATGAAAGCAATTAATTGTTTTCCTAATGGACTCAGCTCTGGAGTTAATCCAAGAGACATCCCAACGGTGCCGAAAGCAGAAATAACTTCAAATAGAAGCATATTCAGCGGTGCATTTTCTGTCAAAGAAAGAAGAAATAGAACCAGTGCTATTAAACCCATAGAGTACACCGTAATCGTAAACGCCCGAAAAATTAATTCCTTCGGGATTCTTCTGCCCATCAGATTGACTTCCTCATCTTCTTTGATGAGGGCTCTGACAGCAAGCAGGATCAAAGCAAAGGTAGTTACTTTAATGCCTCCTGCCGTTCCGCCTGATCCTCCGCCAATAAACATTAGAAGCATGGTAATAAGCTGAGAGCCCATGGTCAGCTCACCCGTATTAAGCGAATTAAAGCCAGCTGTTCTAGGAACGACGCCATGAAAATAAGATCCTAACAGTTTTTCCTTCATTCCCAAGTCACCAATTGTCGCAGGATTATTGAATTCCAAAAGAAATATGAAAACTGTGCCTAAAATATTTAGAATCAGTGTCATCAGCAAAACCAATTTGGTATGGAGAGAAAGTTTCCGCAAGCTTTTATTGATTTTTAAATCAAGCAGCACGATATAGCCAATCCCCCCGATGATAAACAGTGAGCTTAACGTCATAATGACA